>JBAZGZ010000044.1:0-7236 GCA_041652615.1 Candidatus Omnitrophota bacterium
AATTAAAGTTGCCGCGCCGGTTTTCGAAGACGTAGCTATTTCTTTAACTGGAGCGTGCTGTGTATGCGTAAAATATTTGGTAATCTCATCAATAACAACCGCAAGCAATATGCCTACGCCGACAGAAAGAAAAGCTCTCCATTCATGCATATAAAAATGAGCCAAAAACATAAATGCTACCAGTGAAATTCCTGCTGAAGCATAAAATCCACGGTTGATGCTTCCTAATGCATCTTGCTGCTCTTTACCTTTCTTACCTTTAACAAGATATGTGCCGATGATGGAAGAAACAACTCCGATACCGCGGACAAGCAACGGGAATATAATCCATTTTAATTCTCCGGTTAATGACACAAGAGCAAGTCCCAGGATCAAACCTGAAACGATAGTAACCTCATAGGATTCAAAAATATCCGCAGCCATACCTGCACAATCACCGACATTGTCTCCGACAAGATCAGCGATAACCGCGGCGTTCCTCGGATCATCTTCCGGAATATTTTTTTCTACCTTACCGACTAAATCAGCACCGACATCAGCAGCTTTTGTATAAATACCTCCGCCGACACGCATAAAAAGCGCGAGCAAAGTTCCACCAAAACCAAATCCTAACAATACATCCGGAGAAGCTATACCGAAAATAATAAAGATAATTGTTCCGCCAAAAAGACCAAGGCCATCAGTAAGCATACCGGTAATTGTTCCTGTCCGGTAAGCAATTTTGAGCGCTTCGGCAAAACTTGTCCTGGCAGCACTGGCTACGCGAACATTACCTTCGACTGCCATACGCATACCGAATTGGCCGACTATAAGCGAAAAAGATGCGCCGGCAACAAAAGCAAGAGCGCGGCCAAGACCGATAATAAGCCGGACCACGTCCGGAGTAAACGTGCTGAAACGCTGCATCGCCTCTTCGCTTGGCGGGATAACATAAACAGAAAAGAATAATACGCCGGTTAAAACAACAATTAAAGGCAAGATGCTTTTCAATTGCCTTCCTAAATATGCATTGGCTCCCGTACGAATTGCACCCCAGACCTCCTGCATCTGAGCAGTTCCCTTGTCTTTACGCATAATCTGCGTCCTTAACATAAATGCGTAAGCCAAACCCATCAATGCAATCCCCAAAACCGACCAGATAGCAACAACCTCGAAAAGACTCGCGTTGATTAAACTAGGCATTTGAACTTCTCTCCTTTTTAATGAGCACAGCATTTTTTCAAACCGCAAGTGGTGAAGAAAAAATGCTAGTGCGAATTAACCCCGCCCTTTCTTACCTTAAATAAGCACTATTCATAGGTACGAAAGGGCGGGGTTCTACTTTTTTGTAGCTACCGCTACATTAATATTTTTTATACCCATGCCGTTTAGAACATCAAGCGCCCGGGCAAGATATTTAAACTGCACGGCCTCGTCAGCATGCACAAGAATACTCAGATTATTGTCATCAGCATATATTTTACCAATACCTTCCGTTAATTCATCGATAGTAACCGCTTCTTTTTCCAAATAGATCACGCCCGTTTTATTCACGGTAATATTTATCGAAGTTGCCATTTTTTTTACAGGCGCGCCGGATTTTGCCGCAGCTAAATTTACTTTAAGGCTTGATTGAACGATTAACGGGGTAGTTATCATAAATATTATCAATAGAACAAGTATAACATCCGTAAATGGTGTTATATTAATTTCCGCGATTAAATTTTGCTTACGGCTCTTAAAATTCATTTATGCCTCGTCGTCAATAAATCCATTGTTTCGGAAGCGCATAACTCCATATCTTTGATAAAACCATCTATTCTTTTAATGAAAAAGTTATAAGCCATAACTGCCGGCACAGCAACACATAAACCCGCGGCAGTACAGGCAAGAGCTTCAGATATACCCCTAATAACTACATTTATTCCGCCGGCGCCGGAGGATACGGAAATATCATGAAAAGCCCTAATTATTCCAAGGACCGTCCCGAAAAGCCCAATGTAGACCGCAACACTTCCTATGGTACCAACTATTGCCGTAAAATTTTCTAAGGTAGTTGTTTCGATAACAATTTCGCGTTCCATGTTATTTGATATTTCCTTCTCGTTATGGCCGGAAAAACTCAAACCCGCATAGACTATGCTTGAAAAAGGAGTATCATAAGCTTTGCATATTTCTAAAGCATGCTTTGTTCCTCCTTTTTCCAATTCTTTTTTTATTTTCTCCATAAAATTTTTTCTATTGATTTTCGATCTGCTTCGATAATAAAGGCATCTTTGTACAATAATAGCAATCGACAGGACAGAACAGACCAAAAGCACACCCATTGTAAAACCGCCGGATTTAATCAACTGCAATACGGACATTTAGCCTCCTTAATGAGACTTACATTTTTTTCAGACTTCCTGTCTGAAAAAATGTGTAGTCGAATTAACCCCCACACCAACTTTTGAAATAATATTTTTTGAGTAAAGATTTGTTTTCTAAAAATACGGCTATTTACGCCCCGAAAAAAACCATCAACACAAAAGTTGGTGTGGGGGTCACAATTCGGCCTAGCATTTTTCCTACGCCACCAAGGCTTGGAAAAATGCTGACCTCATTTGAACATAAATTTTAGCCCGACACATGCTGTTTGTCAATCAAATTATGACCGCTGATAAAAGCCATGGGATAGAAAACGTATGGCAGGCTGACAGATTTTACCCGGTATAAAAATTCCGAGGCAAAGAAATATCTGCAACGATAACCTTACCGGCATAAAGAGGCCCATGATTTTTTATAAGCCCGGTTTTAGAAAAACCAAAGGTAACGGTTGCATCCGCTTTAATGCAAGCGCCGCTAACCTTGCCCGATAAAGCATCGAGTCCGGAAGGGATATCTAAACTGACAACCGGCTTACCGGACTGGTTAATTACTTGAATAATTCCAGCCTGATCATCGCGCATCTGGCCTTTAAACCCTATACCAAAAATTGCGTCAATAACCATACTGCACTTTCCTAAGCTTTGTTTTAACAACCGGTTATTTTTTGAGCTATCGATAATGTTAATGCGATAACCCATCTTTTTCAAGATATTCTCATTAACCTTAGCATCCCCTTTCAAAGGTTTATTACCGGCAATCATAAAAATTTTTACTTTAACGCCTCTATTAATTAGATGCCTTGAACAAACCAAGCCGTCACCGCCATTGTTGCCTCTACCGCAGACACAAACAACATCTTCATTTTTACCAAGAAGCATTTCAAAAACAATTTCAGCAGCCGAACGGCCGGCATTTTCCATTAAAATAAGCGATAAGATACCATACTTACTTTGAGCAAGCAAATCAAGCTGCTGCATCTTTCGCGGTGTAATTATGTTGGTTTTGTTTTCAGGAAGCAGGAAATTATTCATGCACTAAAATTCTCTTCTCCTTCGCCGTTCGGAATTGATCTCTGGTACGGCTTCGGAGGAATGAACCTCCATATTTTTTTTAAACTCCCGCTATTAATAACGGGAAGGTTCACTTTTGTAACTTATCAATATTTCTTGTATATATATAAGAAATGCCCAGGAACAAAATTCCGATGATTATAAAACTTATAATTTTATAAATCACAGACAACATCGATAAATCAATAAATATCACCCTCATCACGGTAAGAGCAAAAATACCAAGGCCGGCCCAGCGAAAGATCTTATCCTGTATCAAGAATCCGGCGGCAAACATTACTACGCCGGCCACAACCAGGCCAAGCGATATCCACGAATGATCAACATATCTAGAAATTGTGCATATACTCATAAGTGTCGCGGCCCAAAAAACAACCACGGAAGCAGGCTTTATGCCTTCGCCAATAAGTTTCTTCTTTGCTTGCGAGCGGTAAAGAAAATACACCGCGTATACTAAGACTAATTCCAGAGCGCTTACGGCCCAATTCATTATGTTGCTTGAAAAATTATATTGGGTAATAAAACAAAACCTGAAAAATAAGATGGAAAGAAGGGTAAACGCATAAACACGCAGGTATTTATCCCAAAATAAGATACCTAAATAGAACATAGCTAGAGTCTCAAAAGCAAGCCCTAATGTCAGCCATTCCAAGTCAACCACTCTCCAAATAAACACAGTCAGATAGAGTGTTGCCAAGGCGGAAAATATATTATAAAGGCTTCTTTCGGGCGCGACAAGCGCTTTGCCTTTTTCAAAAAATCTCGTAAGGTAAAAACAGGCCGCCATAGAGAGAAATGCCGCAAGAGAAAGGATATCAGCCCATTCTAAAGCAAAATCAACAATGTAGATATGCCCGCTGCGGAAAAAATCCAAAAAAACCAGTTTTAAAAATAAAAATAACGTAAGGGTAAGCACGAAATACCTTATGGCTCTACGTTCAAATATTATTCCCAGGGCCAGTAAAAATGGCAGCTCAAACATCCAGACCAAACTGGTATAGAAAGGTATCAATTTTAACGGTACTGAAAGGGTTAAAAATGAAAGCGCGGTAATAATGTCGCTGGTAAATAGTTTGTTGCTTTTTGTTCTTTTCGTAAGATAAGAAAGCGTAAGGTATAACGCTCCGATACCAAACATAAATAAGAATTTCGAATCCGGATAAACCTGGGAAAACCTCGGATAAACCATAAAAAAGAATAAAAATGCGTTGAAAAAATTCGCGATAGCTAATTTATTATTATCGGCTTCTGCTTTATCTTTTATCAAATGAATTCCGCAGCTAAATAATAACCAGTAAATACTTAAAAAAGCTGCGCTAATCAAAAAATACTCGTCACTCGCGCCGCCGTACCTAAACATCATCCCCCTTGAAAGCTGCGGAAGATAAATATGCTGCGTTACCCAGAAAAAATGAGTTATGTACGTTAAAACAATCCCTGCAAAAATAAATTTTATCCACTGCATTTTATAAACCAGGACAAGAGCAACGATTGCAAGTAAACAGCAGCTAATAAATGTGAAATAGCTTACATCCCCCATGGTAGCGGTAAAATAACCGACAAATAAAGCCATAGCGGAAAGCGCCTGAGAGCGGTATTTAAGAGAATGCGCCAGTATACCTAGAGAAACAATGCCCAAAAGTAATAAATCAACAAACCGGCTATTGATGATTTTTGAGGCCTGAAAATGATACATCGCATAGGTCGTAAAATAAACAATTGCCCATGCTCCGCCAAGAATGATCCTTCCATAATTTGCAAATTTTTCTTTCTTTTCCAGTTTACTTCCCAGAAAAAACAAACCGGCGCAAACCACGTATCCAAACATAATCCTCATTACCGGGCCAAAATACTTGAAAGTATAAGTAATCAGAAAAGCAATACCCAAAGAAAACAAAATAATACCAATTTTATTAAGCCAGTACTTACCTATGTTTGCCTCCACATCACGCTTCTCCCGAATAACCTCTTTGCGCGGCTTAAAAGGTACTGTTTGGATTACAGGCTCTTCTTTTGAAATATAAACCGGGGTTTCCTTGGTAACATGATCCTCATTAATTTTTAGTTCCAGCACACGTAATCTCTCAAGCAATAAATTAAGCTGAACCTTAATATTCGCAAGCTCAAGCTTTAAACTTGCAGGCGTGTTTCCCAGGGGAATACTTTCTTTTAATTCATTTTTTGGCAGGAGAGCAACAAGCAGTAAAGCAAATGGGCCGATAAGAATACTTATTAAAATCCAAGGAACCACCTCTTTCTTTTTGTGTACCGCGACCAATGCCGTTGCAACACACATTATGCCCCAGAAAGAAAAAAATATACTGGTAAAAGCCAATAACATTATTACCTCCTAATGAGCACAGTATTTTTTCAAGTGCGAAGCGCGTAGAAAAAATACTAGCGCGAATTACCCCGCCGAGCGTCAAAAAATTATGGAACAGAATTTTTTGACTCACCCTGCGAGGCGGGGCCATTTGTTATATCAAATTCATCAAAGAGGCTGACCAAAGCTGTTTAAAATATAAAATAAAGATTTATTTCGGTAAGCTTCTAAATTACTTCGGAACAACTTTGTCATTCTGCAAATTAATTTGTATGGAATTAATCTGCTGGGCTATCTCGCTGCTCAATAATGCCCCGGCTTCGCTTAATACATTAGCCAGGCCGGAATAATTATGTGGATTAATCGGCTGAATGAATTCTGATCTTTTCGTGACTATTGCATTCTTTTTTTCTAAATCAATAATTGACCACTGCACTACAAAAATTAATCTTTCATTAAATTCATTTTCTAATCGAATAACATTGGCGATTACCTGATACTTAACCGGGACAGCCCGGTCCCACGGAAACATTTCAATCGTAGCCCCGTTAAGAGTGCCTGCAAGGTTTTCATTGATGATACGCTCCAAGGCAAAATCAATGGCCTCTGCCCAGCGGTTGAATTCTGAAAAACTGAGCGTTCTATCTTTGTTTACGTTAACTATCTGCGGCCGATTCAGATATTCCGGAATTTTCACCGGCCCAACCCCGATAACTAACCCTTTAGCTTCAAGCTGACTGCTTGCCTGGTTATCTATAGCATGAAGGGCATAGAAACGCGCATTAGGACTGTTTGAGACAGAGACGCATCCGCCCAGAATAAGAACAAAAATTGCAATAATGCCATAAGCAAATTTATTTTTTACCATTTTGCTCTCCTTTAGGAATCTGTTTTCCTTTCAAAAGCGCTTCAGGATGCTGCTCAAGGTATTCGGCAAAGAAACGCAAAGAACGAGCTGCTTCAGAAACCTCCTGAAGCATATTACTTAAACCATGGGAGCCTCCGGAATTTATCAATTGATTTAACCCGATAACAACTTGTTCTAAATTGTCCGCTATTTCTCTAATCGGAAGTTCATTCATAAGCGCAAATATATCCGGAGAAATAGGCAAAGCCGGCAGTTCTGGATGACCGACGTCAACATCATACATTTTAGCCGGCTTATCCGGATAAAAGTCAAAAGCAATCATTAATTGTCCGGTTAGAAAATTCTGAACCCTAAGGCCTCCCCGAAGACCGCGAGTAATAAATATTTCGTAGTCAGGATAACCGATTTTTTCAGGATATCCGGCCACGCGCGATAATTCCACATCAATAATAACGGCAATCAGAATTTTTTTACTTTTTGGATCATACAAAAGATTAATATCACTGACGTTGCCAATTTTTACTCCGCGAAATATAACCGGAGCGCCGACAGAAAGCCCTTTCACCGATCCATCAAAGTATAAAACATATTTATCGGATTGTTTAAAAAATGCCCCTGAACCAAAAACC
>JBAZGZ010000044.1:7246-9972 GCA_041652615.1 Candidatus Omnitrophota bacterium
CTACAACAAACGCGCCAATCGCAGTTTTATTAACTTTTCTAATCATCAGGCATGCACCTCTTTTTCTCCTCTAGTCAGGAAGCGTATAACACGGGGATCTCTCGAATCAGCCAAAAGGCTTTTTGGATTACCTTCGGCAATTATGGTTTTGCTCTGGGCGTCTAGAAGTATTGCGTTATCTCCCACGGCGAAAATACTGGCAAGCTCATGAGTAACCACCACTATTGTTGCGCCCAAGGCATCTCTTAGTTCCAATATCAAATCATCAAGCAGTTTGGCGCTTAAAGGGTCTAATCCTGCTGAAGGTTCATCAAAAAAAATTATACCCGGATCAAGCGCGATCGCGCGCGCGAGCCCTGCCCGCTTACGCATTCCTCCGCTTAATTCAGAAGGATAAAAATTAGTATATCCCGATAATCCGACCAAGGCAAGCTTTAAACTAACCATCTCTTGTCTCCCAGCGGCGGATAATTTCGAATAAAGTTCAAGGGGAAGCGCAATGTTTTCTCCTATGGTCAGCGAGCTCCATAATGCTCCACCCTGGTAAAGAACGCCGAAATGTTGCATTAAATTTTTCTGTTCTGCTTCATCACTTTGCCAAAAATTTTTTTCTCCATATACAACTTCTCCTTCCTCAGGCTCTTTAAGACCGATGAGAGCTTTTAGCAAAGTTGACTTGCCGCAGCCGCTTGAACCCATTATAATAAAAATATCGCCCTTGCGGACGTTAAAATTAAGATTATGCATCACCGGATAATCTTCATAACTTAATTTAAGGTTCCGTACTTCGATAACTGTTTCGGAGCTTTGCTCCATTGACTACACCCCCAAAATCTGGCAAACAAAAGTTATAATTGCAGTCGCAATAACAATACTGGTTATCGCTGTGACTACCGCGGAAGTAGTTGCTTCCCCTACGCCGTTGGCACTTCTTTCGCAGTTAATACCGCGAAGACAACCGGCAATAGCAATAATTATGCCGAAAACAAAACTATGGATTAATCCCACCCAAACATTGCTAAGCTTTACCGCAGCACGTGTATGATTAAAATATTCTACCGGATTGATATCCAGCATTCCTATACTTACAAAATACCCCCCCAATATGCCCATAAGATCGGCGTATAGAGTTAAAAGCGGCATCATCACGACTAACGCAAGTATACGCGGTAATACGAGAAATTCTACAGGATTTACTCCTAAAGTCTTAAGAGCATCAATTTCTTCATTTGTCTGCATGATACCTAACTCAGCGGCAAAAGACGCTCCGGTTCGTCCTGACATAATTATCCCTGTCATTACCGCGCCCATTACCCGAACCATGGCGATACCGACTATATCGGCGATAAAAATCTGCGCGCCGAACATTTTGAGCTGTATCGCGCCTACAAAAGCAAGAATCATGCCGACTAAAACACTTATCAGAGAGACAAGCCCAAGAGCGTCCGCTCCGCATCTCTGTAAAATCAATATAAAATCCGCTTTACGAAAATAGGCTTTGGCAGTCACAAAATGCCCGAAAGCAATCGCAACATCGCCTAAAAAATCAAGCACTGAAGTAAGGCTTTTTTTGAGCTGTAAAACATCGCCACCTACTCTTTCAAAAAATGGTTCATGGATTGGCTTATGCAAAATATTTTTTTCGCCTAAGCGTGTAGTTAACGCGAGTAGTTTAGCTACGCCTCCCGGTAATCCCTCCTGAGATATTTTGATATTTCTTGCCTGACACTCATTAATTAGCGCAAACAGAAAAGAAACCAGACCGCTATCCCATTTGGATATTTTCGAAGCATCAAAGGTAATTTTAACAATATCGGCGTGCGCACAAAGCTCTTGCTTTACTTCATCTGCCGTAGGAAATCCGGCATCAGTTTGCCACTGGCCGCTAAGTTTTATCTGGAGCGCCTTTGGTTGTGAATAATCGAAAACAATTCTTTCTGATTGCATATATGCTTTTTTAGAATATTCTGGCTTTAAGCAACTTTATATGATGTAAAAATTTGATTTTTTGTTGATAAATCATTCTAACGCCGGATATTTTCTAAATCAAGGCTAAATCTAACTAAAGCTTTCCCGCTTCTCTTATTTTTAAGGACGGATGTCACGGATTGTTACGGATTCATACGGATAATTCATGGGTTTTATCCGTTTGCATCCGCAACCATCCGTCTGAATCCGCCCCGGATAATTATGATTTTTTGTTTTCACCACCAATTAACTTGCAGAGTGTTATGCAAAAATGCTTCGAAAATTTGGGAAATGTTCAGTAAATCTAGAAAACAATCAAAAAAAGTAAAGCCAGAACAATACGGTAAATTGCAAAAGGGATAAAGTTATGGTTTTTGATAAAATATAGCAGAAATTTGATTGCAATAAGAGCGGTAACGAATGACACTACAAATCCAACCGTCAGGTAAATAAAGTCACTCGAGTTGAATGCATTTGCGCTTTTTAGCAAATCAAGAACGGTTGCGGCAAGCATTGTCGGTACAGCCAGCAGGAACGAGAACTCAACAATTGTTTTTCGCTTTAAACCTATACTTAAACCGCCGATAATTGTTGCGGCGGAACGTGAAACACCGGGGATAACGGCAATAGATTGAAAAACTCCAATTAAAAGCGCCTTGGGATATGTGATAGCCTCCATCTCCTCTGTCTCGATCCCCTTTGGCTTGTAGAAAATTTCAAAAATAATAATAACAATACCGCCGATAAGCAAAGACCAG
>JBAZGZ010000045.1:0-9968 GCA_041652615.1 Candidatus Omnitrophota bacterium
CCTAAGGTTTATATCCGGGATATTCATACCCTTATGCTCTTTCAGGACTCCGGGCGCGATAACCTCTGTCCGAAGGCAGTTCTTACTTCTCGACTTTACTTTAAGCGCGATATTTCCGTCATCGATATATATAAACGAGCCATTTTTTATATCGCTCAAAGAGCCTTCGTAATCAAAAGGCACAAAGTCCTTGCCGCGAAGAACCTCTCCGTTACTCAAAAGAAGAATCTGCTTTTTTTTAAGAGGGATTTCTTTTCCGAGCTTTCCTATCCTTATTCTGTAGCCTTCTAAATCGCCCAATATCCTCAAGCGCCGGGAATATTTTTTGTTAAGCGTCTTTATCAGGCTGATAACTTCCGCGTGCCTGGCAAGAGTTCCGTGAGAAAAATTAAGACGGATCACATCCATGCCGGCAAGCATCATTTTCCTTAAGGAGGAATAGCTGTTGCTCGCGGGCCCGATAGTGCAGATTATTTTTGTCTTTGGCATTTATGGCCTCGCCTCCTATTTAAAAAGACTAATTAAACATCTGGATAAGATAAAACCTATAAACACCAAAGCAATGCCACCGATATTGGCAATAAATATATTGCTCACGGCTATTTTTATCTCCCCCGCCCGCAGAAGATTAAAATTCTCAAGGCTGAACGTGGAAAACGTGGTGAATCCGCCGAGGATGCCGATAAAAATAAACATTCTCACATGCGGAGAAACAGCCAGGCCTTCAAAAAGCCCCCATAGAAAACCTATGAAAAAAGAACCTGTAAGATTAACAAGAAGCGTGCTGAAAGGAAATACGCCGTTTGAAAATTTATAATCCAGGCCTGAAAGCGAGTACCGAAAAACAGTCCCGATCGCGCCTCCCGCGGCTACCAGTAAAAATCTTAGCATAACTAAACTCCCCTCATGATCAATATCGCTCCGGCGCTCATTAAAAAAACACCTATCCATTGCGAAAGTCCGAGACGTTCGCCCAAAAATACTACAGAGAGCACGACGACAAAAACAAGGCTGAGCTTATCAATCGGGGCAACCAGCGAAGCCGGGCCAATCTGCAAAGCCCGAAAATAGCAAAGCCAGGAAAGCCCTGTAGCGATCCCGGACAACAAAAGAAAAATCAAACTTCTTTTGTCCAGCGACAACGGGTTTATCCATTCACGCCGCGCCTCCACTAATAACGCCAAAAAAATAACGATAATAAGTGTCCTGAGAAACGTAGCGTAGTTTGAAGGAATGTTCTTTACACCTATTTTCGCGAATATAGCCGTAAGGCCCGCGAATAAAGCTGACATAAAAGCATATGTTTTCCAATGCTGAAACATTTACCGGCTCCTTTTACATTTATATTTAAATAATAATTAAAAACTATGGGCTACTTTCAAACCTAATGTGTCCTCATCAGCTACGGGAGAAAGTTGATACCTTCTATCTTTATTAAACTTCGTTATTGTCATGCCAACCACAGTACCGATTAAAGCGCCCGCTAAAACATCCGAAGCCCAGTGCGCGTTACGTTCCACACGGGCATACCCAACCATAGAGGCAACACTGTAAGAACCTGCTTTTACATACCAAGAATCATAATGTCCGGCGATAACCGACGCTACCGCGAAAGCCTGCGTTACATGAGCCGACGGAAATGAATCATTGCCGCTAAAAGCATGAAAGTCATGAGCGCCTTTATCTTTATCCGGCCGGCTTCTGCCCGCAATCAGTTTTAAAGGAACAATGATTCCCAAAGAAACTACGCTTGCCGCAAGTCCGTCCCTCGCTACCGCTTTAGGCCTTTCATCATTAAAAACCACTCCTTCTAATTCAAAAGCGCCTAAAATTCCAAAAGAATATCCCGCGCCAAAAGGCTGGAAGGCTTTAGCCAGATTATCTTTTGTTTTATTCCTATGCTCCTGATTTTCTTTTCGCAATGATTTATCGCTAAATACCATAGCACCTACAATAGCGGCCGCGCCCAGGCCTGTGACCAGCCATTCATTTTTGTCAAATCGAGCGGGCGCTGTTGCGACATGCCAGGCATCATCTATTACGAGTTTGGCGTAATCAAGGGAAATTAACTTTTCTACTTTAGGTTCGCGGAAAACAGTTTCAGCTTGAGTGCTTTCACAGCCTATTATTATATTGGATAAAATAATAATTGTAATTAATAAATTTTTAAACTTCATAATTATATTTTACATTATACCTTAATCTTAATGGATTTTACAGGACAAACCTTTTCGCACCCCGCCAGGCGATCGCATTTTGATTCGTCAGTTACTTTGCACTTGTTGCTTTTTTCATCGATATAAAGGATTTTCTTAGGGCAAAGCGCGACACACGCGCCGCAGCCGGTACATAAAGATTTATCAATAATTACAATTTTATTCATGTTTATAATATTACATTAAGCAATGTCCCTACTGACATTGCCACAAGCAGCATAATTAAAGCTGCCTTAAGCATATCTTTTATCCCCAGCTCCCGAACTAAAACCGCAAAGGCGGCGATACACGGAAAATAAATAGCCAAAATCGTGGACCCGATTACCAACTGTTTAGTAGTCAAATTAAGCGGCCCGAGCATTCCCACTGCAACATCTTTTCTTAAAAAACCCACTATTAAAGCTCCGGCAGCCTCTTTAGGAAGCCCCCATAAGTTCGTTAAAACCGGAGTAAAAATATAAGCGAAAAAATCTATTACTTTCAACATGTAGAGGATATTTACAATAAACACTCCTAAAAGCACAAAAGGCAGGGCTTCTTTTAAGAAACCTGACAAACGCATCCAAAGTTTCTTAATCACAGCCTGAATCTGTGGTATTCGATAAGGAGGAATCTCAATTAATATCTCGGGACTTGAGCCTTTTAAAACTTTATTTAAAATTAAACCCTTAATAATTAAAAGAAAAAGAAGGATACAAAATACAAGCACTACATATTTACCTCCCCTTTGTCCTACGAGCCCCACAATCATGGCAATCTGCGCCATGCAAGGAATAGCAATCGCCATTAAAGTAGCGGCGATAAATTTCTCGCGCCTTTCTTCCAATAGCCGGACTGCTAACGCTCCCGGAACATTGCATCCTAACCCTAAAATAAAAGGAATTATCGCGTATCCATGAAGCCCTAAATGGTGCATGAAATTATCCATCAGAACCGCTAAACGGGGAAGATATCCTAAATCTTCCAAAACCCCTAGCACGAGATAAAAACTAAAGATATAAGGCAGGACCATAGCAATAGGCACAAAAAACCCGGTAGTTACTACTCCGAAAGACTGGCCAAAATCTATGCTGCCTCCGATTAAATTCCCGATTAAAATATGATGAAAAAATGTGCCTTCGCCTAAAAATACGCTTAATTTCATCATCAAAGGAAGCCATAATTTTTCAAACAAAGGCTCAAATAGATACCCGATTAAATTTTCTCCGATAAAGCGGACTATCCAAAAAGCGCAATATACAATACCTATGGCAATCGGCAGGCCGGTAATCGGCTTAATGCTTAGATCCTCTAATATTTCCAACAACGTATGATGATGATGCGTTAATTTCTGGACCTGTTCCACGGTTTTTCCTATTTTCTCCCATCTCTGGCCATCAGAAGAAATAGGTAATTTTATGACTTTTGCCTCCGGCAAACGGCTGATTAATTCTTTAATGCCTTCTCCTGTCAGGCCGCAGGTAGGAACAACCGGCACTCCTAAACTTTCTTCCAATTTTTTAATATCAATATTAATTCCGCGGTGCTTGGTATCATCCCACATATTTAAAGCTACGATAATCGGAATATTTTTTTCCAAAAGTTGTAACGTTAGACAAAGATTTCTTTCTAAATTCGTAGCGTCAATAACATTAATAACCAGGCCGCCTTCTTGCAGCATCCGGCACGCCACGTCTTCGGCCTTACATGTCGGCTCTAAGGTGTATGTTCCCGGAACATCTATGATGATCGCTGTTTCTTCGCCGAGCTTTATCTTTCCCTGGGTAAACCCTACTGTTGTTCCTGGGTAATTAGAAATGATTACTTTGGCTCCTGTAAGCCTGGAGAATATAGCGCTCTTGCCGACATTAGGATTACCTATTAATAAAATCTTTTCTGGGTTCATCTCTCAACTTCCACTAAAATTTTTTTTGCCATACCAAAACCGATAGCAATCCGCATATTGCCCACTTCTACTGTCTGCGGCCCTCTCCAAAAATGAGAACTTGTCTTAGTTGTTTTTTTACCCGGCCTTAATCCCATGCTATGAAGCTTTCTGATAAAGCCGCATCCACCCTGAATCTCTTTAACTATACCTATTTCTCCCGGCCGCAATTGGGTTAAATCTATAATCATTTTCGTTTCCTTATAGTTTTAAAAAACAGCTCTAACCACCACAAAACCGCCTTTATCAAAACCTTTTTGCGGTTTTTCAATATAAGAAATTTCTTCCGGCAAAGAAAATAACGTCTGAAAATAAGAAAACTTTTTAAAACCAGCCTGCCGCAGTAAAACTACCACCTCTTTTACTCCAAAAAAATGCGCCTGTTGATAAAATATACTTTTCTTTTTCCGGTAAAACTTACCTAAAAAACTATCCTTATCTATTATGCCGATTATAAGCTTTCCGTTTTCCTTTAAAACCCTTTTTGCTTCAGCCAATACCTTTACAGGGTCTTTTACAAAACAAAAAGTTATTATAACAGCAATATAATCAAAAGTGAAGTTTTCAAAAGGTAATTTTTCGCCCGTGCCCAAGCACGCATCAATGCCTCTTCTGCGGGCAATTTGAAGCATATTTTTGGAAGGATCAACCCCGTATTCTATTCCTAAAATAGAAGCAAATCTGCCTGTTCCAACGCCAATTTCTAAACCTTTGCCTTTTTTAGGAAGAGCTTTTTTTAAGGCTTCTATCTCTGACAAGTAGACAAATTTATTTCTCTCATACCAGGCGTCATATTTCTTATAATATTTATCGAAAACGCCGGTCATAAATCCAAATCTCCAAACCAACCGTCGTAAAACCTGCTGAGATGCTCATACAATTCTTTATCCATGATATTTCTTTTAACGTCTTTCTCTTTAAAAGAATATTTATAATTCGCGCAATAAACTGAAATGATATCCTTAGCATGATTTATTTTTTTAAACTTTTCTTCGCATTCCTTTTTTTTCTTACCCGCGCATCTGTCAGGATGATACTTTAAAGCTAAATCTTTGTAGACAGCCTTTATGTCTTCCAGGCTCGCATATTCATCCAAACCCAATACTTTCCTCGCCTCATCAATATGTTTAAAATCCATTATTCAACCTCAAATTTTTGATTCAACTTCTACGGATTCAACAAAAAACTCTTTATCCATTTGAATATTAACATCAGCGCTGTTACAAACAGGACAGCCGAATACTTTTTTAGTAACGCGAGTAACACGCTTGCAATTTTTGCATTCCAACAAGATCTCAAAAGGCAGGACTTTAAGCCGCGCATTCTTAAAATTTCCCTTTTTGGTTAACTCCTTAAAAGATTCCTGCAAAGTTTCAGCAGAAACATGGCTAAAAGGGCTTAGCCGAACATTAGCTATAACCCGCTCCGAAGCCATATCTTCGCCCAGCTTCTCGTTTAAAACAGAAAATATTTCATTAATAAATTTTGTTTCATGCATAAAAAGTTATTCCTATCCTCACAAACTCTTACCTCTAATCTTAACCCCTTTTTCCCTTAATTCATCAGTTTTCTTCTTAGAACATTGCATGCATAAAAAATGCGACGCCGAATTACTCTTGTCATAATTTGGGGCTTTAACTAACCTCCAAAGGCTTTCTTCTTTCCCGCATTCATCACACCTTCCTTTATCTTTAAATTGCCAGACCTCGACCGCATAGCTGGTAAATATAAATCTGTCTACCCAGAAAAAAATCGCGCCTCCAATAAAATTCGCCAATACCGTAGACCAAACGCCTACCCCTAAATTTCTTAATACAAGCCACAAAATAGGTGTGCTCAACTGCCATCTTAACAAATACAATACAAATTTCCTTAAACTAATCATGGTGTATTTTCTAAAATTAACTTGGTTTATTTTTTACAAATAATAACGGGAAAACTATGTCGCTTACACAGCAGGGAAGCCAAACCGCTAAGAATAAAAATATAAAAATAGCGGCATATGAAAACCAGCTTAAAATTCCTATCTTCGCCATAATCATATGAAATAAAGACGCCCAAATACTTAACAGCACGTGGCCGGCGTGGGGAAATTTTGTACTTGGCTTAAAATAAGCGATAACTATGCCTAAAATAGCCAAAGGATTAACCAGCCACCATTTCTCGATAAAACCAAGGTGTATTCCTCTGTTAGGCATACCGAGCAGAGATTCAGCCGCGTAAGGAATGAGGGAATCGCTAACAGTCGCGATACCTACGGAACCGACATAACCTATTATAATTAAAACCCAAAAATTACATTTTCCTTTGATACAATCAACGCCTATACCAGGACAAGTGTGAAGCTTATACATCGCCGCGGTAACTAACGCGCTTAAAAAAACATGCAGAGGATGAAGCACATAAAAGATATTATATGAAACCTTATAAGGTAAATTTAACGAAAATATCATGATAACTATTCCCGTAATCGTGCCAAATATCGTAAAAGGCGCGTGCGCTTTTAATTCTTTTAAAATCTGCCCTGCCATTTTATCAAACCTCCATCTCCTGCCCTGCTTTAATAGGTATGAAATTTCTTTTATAGTATTTTTTAAAGATGCCCTCGGCCGCTTCTCCGGAGCAATGCGTAGGCCCGGCTTTTATTACGCCCATTTCCTTAAAATTCTCGGCTACTATCTCTATTGCCCGCTTATCCGATTCCATCAGGTGAAATCCGCCTAATACAAAATAGACAGACTCAGTGGAAAACTTCACTCTTACTTTATTTACCATTTTTAAGATTCCAGGATGAGCGCATCCTGTAATTATAGTAAGGCCATTTTTTGTTTTTAATACAATAGCCTGCTCAGGCATGTATTTACCGTGATAGCCGCCGGGAATTTCTCCTGTAATAAAAATATTTCGCGAAATTTCCGTAAAATTTCCGGCTTCAATCAGCTCTGCCTGATCTTCTTTCGCTTTATCTTTAAATTCTTTGCTAAAACCCGGACAAGAATACACTTTAAGAGCTTTTCTTTCCTTTAGTATTTCCCAGAGACCTCCCACATGATCCCAATGGTCATGAGAAATTACAACCGCTTCGATCTTTTTTATATCGATCCCTAAAGACCTCATATTCTTAAGCAACCATCCTCCTTTTTCGCCCGTATCGAATAATATTTTATCATCAACCAAAAATGAAACACCCCAACCGGTATTGAGTTTTTTATCCAAAGCGCCTTTGTCAAAAATAACTTTTATCCGCATTTTTTCCTTAAATTGTAAAATAATACTATATCTCCCAGCATTGCCCTGGAGTGCCGGGCAATCACCGGGCATTTTACTTTAAACAAAAAATATATTTTTCCTTCAGTCTCGCTTAAGGCCTCATAGTTACCCTGGCCTTTGCTAATAATCAAATCCGCCTGCCTGAAAATATTTAAAAATTCATCTGAGCAATATTTTAAAACAGTTCCGGGGGCATCAACTCCGCTTGAAATAACTTGAGCAATTTTGTCTATCCCGCAAAAAACCGCGTCTTCCATAAGAGCGTCATTGATCACCGGCTTATCCCGAACCGCAAAAATAACTTTTCTATTATCACAAAGCTCCTCAATAAAAACCCTGTCAAAAACAATCTCTCCGGCATTATCCGCCAAATAAAGAACTGTTTTTGCCTTTGCCAGATCTTTTCTAAAATTCTCGTATTCAAACACGCCTTTTTGCCCTACCGCAAAATTCCCCTCCAGTAATTTCCGGATTTCTTCCTCGATATTCAGGGTATTTTTTGCCGCATAATCGATTACATTACCCACGGCTGCAAGCTCAACCGCTGTTAATAAACGATCCTCAGATCGCGCAACCGTTTCTTTAAGTTTTGGATAAAGCTCCATTGCCCGGCGATTACTTTGGCCTTTGATTGTTTTATAAACATCCTGGCCCTTAAATTTTTTTCCAAAAATCTTATGCATCTCCCGCGCTATTTCCGGAGGAGTTAACCCTAAAGAAAACCCCGGAACCAGAGATGCCACTTCGTTCATTATTTCTTTATGAATAACCTCATTTCCGGTAAATAAACGCGCTTGTTCAAGCGCCTGCCTAAAAAAACAAGGAATACACTCTAAATAAGTCTTCATCTATCACCAACAAATTCTTTTATCCTGTCCACTATCGCCATAAATACTTCGGCGGATTTTGATTTCTCTTTAAACGAAACAAACGGAGTCCCTTTATCGCCGAAATCAACAAATTCCGGCTGAAACGGCACCCTTCCCAGGAACAAAACCTTTAATTCTTCAGCGGATTTCTCGCCTCCGCCTTTTTTAAAAATATCTGTTTCAACATGACAATGCGGGCAAATAAACCCGCTCATATTTTCAATGATGCCAACTACCGGTATTTTTATTTCTTTGGCAAATAAAACGCTTTTTCGGGCGTCAAGTATCGCGACATCCTGCGGCGTAGTTACAATAATAATACCACTCGCATTAGGTATCAGCTGGCAAACGCTTAACGGTTCATCGCCTGTCCCGGGAGGCGAATCTATAATCAGATAATCAAGCTCTCCCCAGTTTACATCAGCTAAAAATTGCATGATAATTTTCGCTTTCATCGGCCCGCGCCAAATCATCGGCTGGTCAGGATCATAACCGGCCAGGGCGATGCTGACCGCCATAAGATTTTTGCTTACTTCAACCGGCTCTATGCCAAATTCATGCATACAAATAGATTGTTTTTCTATGCCAAGCATCTTCGCGATATTGGGCCCATGAAGATCGACATCTAAAATACCTACTTTCTTTCCGGCAATAGAAAGCGCGTAAGCAAGATTAACCGCCACTGTTGTTTTTCCTACTCCGCCCTTGCCGCTCATGACAATTAAGGTATGCTTAACTTTTGCCATCTTTTCTTTAAGGCGTTTTTCCTGCTCTAAATATTCCTTTTCTCCAGATTCCATATTTGTTTCCGCTCCTTTACCACTTGTTGATTAAAATATAATTTTTTAATTTGCTATAATCTCTAACTTTGCCCGTTGTCCTTATATTTTCAAGCTGTCCAAGTTCCTTAAGCTTTTTATAAATACGCACCCAAGCGCAATCCCGCTCAGGGTCAACTTCGCATTTTCCTTTATTAGCGCCTCCACAGGGACCGTTACGAAGACCTTTGGGACATCGAGTTACAGGACATATCCCACCGGTGGTACCGACAATACACTCTCCGCACATGAGGCATTTTTTCTCAAAATGGTCTTCCTTCGGAGAAAGCCGTATTATCTCTCCCTGAAATAACGTATCATTAGCCGGATAGACGGATTTTCCTATCACTTCCGCTATCGCCTGCGTGCCTCCGCCGCAGGCAAGACTGATAATCGATCCTGCCGCAGCTATTTCTTTTTCTTTACGCCTGAGCAGTTTTTTTGATTCTAAAAGATAACAATCCGGATTGAGAACATCCCATCCGGTTACATTTTTCCCTTTGGCACTCAACAGCTCGGACAGCTGTTTTACTTCAACCTCTCCTCCGCTTTTACAAGTAGTCGCGCAGACAGCGCAACCTATTAAAAAAATATCCGAGTCATTTTTAATATAATCAAATATTTCTTCTATGGGTTTTTGTTTAGTTATAATCATTTCTTAAGTAAATAGTCCGCTATTGCCCGGTAAAGCGTACTTACCGCAAGTATTGAACAATGCAGATGGATTTCCGGCAATCCTTTCAACTCCGCGATTACTTCTCCCGCGGAAATTAAAAGAACCTCTTTTACAGTTTTACCTTCTGCCAGTTTTGCCGCCATGGCCGCGCACGCCCGCGTAGCATAACAGCCCTCGGTGTAATATTTAATCTCG
>JBAZGZ010000046.1:0-9621 GCA_041652615.1 Candidatus Omnitrophota bacterium
GTTCTGTCTTAAATCTTTTTTTGCAGCTCTTCTTTGCGGCATATAAAATATCTCCTTTTATTGGCTTGTTTATATTATAATATTTTAAGGATTTTATAAGAATAAGCCAGATATGTCAAGGGCTTTCTCTTGTTAAAAAGTTTACACCGCAAAATCACTAAAATCCGCAAAGGCGCAAAAAAATCCTTTGTATTTTTTGCGGTATTTTGCGGCTTTATGGTGTTTTAGCTAAATATGTTTAAAAAAATCATCAAACATACTTCCATAATGACTACCGGAACACTTGTCTCGAGGGTGCTGGGGTTTATCCGGGATATACTGTTGGCTAAGTTTTTCGGCACTTCCGATGTGTTTGAAGCATTTTTGGTCTCTTTCAGGCTTCCAAATATCTTCCGCAGCATATTTGCCGAAGGCTTTACCGATTCCGTCGCAACCCCGGTTCTTTCCGAGTATCATAGCGAAAAAGAAAAAATGTTTGAGGTGGGACAGCGTCTTATATGTATATTTTCTATCGTACTTTCCATATTTACCATACTCGGGGTTATTTTTAGCAAGCAGCTGGTCATGATTACTGCTCCGGGGTATATTTCTGATCCATATAAGTTTAACCTCGCTGTTTCTTTTACCCGCATAACGTTCTTCTACCTTTTACTTATAGGCCTATCAAGCGTTATGATCTCGATTCTTTATTCTTTAAAGAAATTTATAGTTCCGGCTTATAATCCGGTTTTTCTCAATTTGACCTTTATACCCGGAATATTATTTTTTAGCAGCTATTTTAAAAACTATATACTTGTTGTCTGCGTTATTGTCGCCGGCGTCCTTGAGCTGATATTTCCTTTATTTGCCTTAAAACGGGAAGGATTTGTTTTTAAATTTCGAATTAAAGAAGCAATCGCCGATCCTGCATTAAAGAGGATGTTTAAACTTTTTGTGCCGCGGATTTGGGCGAGCATAGTATATCAACTCAATGTTTTTATTGACACTATCTTTGCATCGTTTGCGCAAATAACCGGCGTTGGAGCACTGGCCGCGATAAATTACGCAAACCGGTTAATACAGCTTCCGTTTGCCTTAATTGTTCTTTCTATCGCTCCTGTGGTGGTGGTTGATTTTTCAAAATATCACAAAGATGGCAATATGGAAGATTTTAAAAAGCTTTTAGTATTTTCTTTTCAAAATATAATTTTTTTTGTTGTGCCTATAAGTATAATATTTATATTTTTGCCACAAGCGATAATTGATATTCTTTTTAAACGAGGAGAATTCGGTGCTTCCTCGTTAGATATCACCTCCTCGGCGCTTTTTTACTACTCTTTTGGGATATTTTTCTTTTGCATGAACAGGCTGATGGTCACTTCATTCTACGCGCTTAAAGATACCCGTACGCCGGCAAAAACAGCGACGATAGCGCTTCTGGTTAATGTGGTGTTTAGCGCCGCGTTGATGTTTCCTTTAAAAATAGGAGGAGTCGCTTTAGCGACTTCTATTTCTTCAATGGTAAGTTTTATTTTGCTCTACAGGTATCTTATAAAAAGAATAGGAAAGGTTGACTGGGGTAATACAAAAGAACAGGCGATGAAAGTACTTTTCTTAAGTATACTGGTTGGATTTATAGCCAGCTTATTATGGTCAAATATGCCATATAACAAATATACTAAAGGATTAGTGATTTCGGGGGTATCGTTGGCAATATTTACTTCGCTTGGGTTGATTGTGGGGCTTAAGCAATTCCATTATATAAAAAGATGGATATTGGGTAGAGGGCAGAAAATGTAAGGTGATTAAAAGGTTGCGTTAATCGGTTGTGGTTGTGCAGCTCGTCATGGTTGCGTTAAACGTTGGACGGGTAAAAATAATTTAAAACGTAACCGATAGACGTAAGACGAAACGAGCAGCGCAACCGATTAACGATAGACGAGGATATGAAGGAAAATATGCGAAAGGACAAAAACAAATCAAGTCAAGAAAGCGACAGAAAGCATCTCAAGGAAGTAGTAAAAAATTTACCATTTACCTGCGGCGTGTACATAATGAAGTCAAAAGAAGGTGATGTGCTTTATGTTGGTAAAGCCGCATCGCTAAGAAAACGCGTAGCCAGTTATTTTTCCAGGCAAGTTTCCCTAAAAACAGGTTTGCTTGTCAGCCATATCGCGGATATAGATTATATTGAATGCGAGAGCCAAGAACAGGCTTTAATCTTAGAGGCGGCATTAATAAAAGAAAAAAAACCTAAATATAATATCTCCCTGCGCGATGATAAGAGCTATCCTTACGTTGAAATAACCAATGAAGAATTTCCTCGTATCTATATTACGAGAAAACGGATAAATAAAAACAGCACTTTCCTTGGGCCTTACCCGCAAACTAATGTTGTAAGGTCAGCGCTTAATACCTTAAGGCGGATATTTCCGTATTGTTCCTGCAGGTGTTTTAAAAAGAGTGAGTGTCTTTTTGCTCACCTTAAGCTTTGTCCTGCGCCGTGCACAGGAAAAATATTGCCGCAAGGCTACCGGGAAAATATCAAAGCTATAATAAAGGTATTTAAAGGAGAAAGAGAAGAGCTTGTCGAGAGCCTGCATAATAGAATGCAAAAGTTTTCCGATGAAAATAAGTTTGAAGAGGCAGCTGAGATTCGCGATAAATTGAATGCGCTTATTAATTTATATCAGGGGAGTAACCTTACGCATGAATTGACTTCGCTTAAAGAAGTTTTACATTTACCTTCGACACCTCTTTATATAGAAGCAATGGATATTTCTTCTTTGAGCGGCCGGCATGCTACAGGATCAGTGGTTGTATTCCGGAATGCCGTTGCCGATAAAAACTCTTACAGAAGGTATCGTATAAAAAAAGTATCAGGCATAGATGATTATGCCTGTATTGCCGAAATAACACAAAGAAGGTATGCCAGGCTTTGTTCAGAGAAGAGAAAAATGCCGGATCTTCTGATTATAGATGGCGGGATTGGCCATGTTCAAACGGCAAAGAAGGAGCTTGATAAACTAAATCTAAAAATTCCTGTTATAGGTATAGCCAAGAGAAATGAAGAAGTATGGTTTCCTGAAAGCAAATCCCCGTTAGTTATTTCTAAAAGTAGCCCGTGTCTCCATTTAATCCAGAGAATAAGAGATGAGGCACACAGGTTTGCACGCAAATACCATTTATTATTAAGAAAAAAGAAGTTAGTAGAGAGTAGAGGGTAGAGAGTAGAGAGATGAAACAAAACCAGAATTTTTTAGAGACTTTAAAATCTTTAATCGAATAATGGTAATAATTCTTTCTCTCTACCCTCTACTTTCTACTCTCTACTTTTAAACCATGACTGATTTTGAGAAAAAAGTTTTGAGAGTAACGTCAAAAATACCTCTGGGAGAGGTGCGCAGTTATAAGTGGATAGCAAAAAAGGTGGGTAAGCCAAAAGCTTACAGGGCTGTGGCAAACGCACTGCACAAGAATCCTTTCCCCCTATTGATACCTTGTCACCGGGTTATAAAATCTTCGCAAAATTGCGGCGGTTATGCCTTAGGAAAGGCCCTTAAGAGAGATTTAATAAAATTAGAGAAAAAAATAAAAGATATGATACAATGAATAGATGCGGATTTCCGCGGATCTAAACGCGGATAAACGCAAAGATATCTGTGCGTAAATCCGCGTAGATATCCGCGGCAATCCGCTTCTATAAACGGAGGAAAAGAATGCATTTTAAGGAAATACTGGATTTAATGATCGACAATGAAGTCTCTGACATGTTTGTCAGGGCTAATAGCAATTTAAGAGGCAGGATACATTCTCAAATAGAGGTAATGAAAGAGGAGATAATCAGCGTTGAGGATTTAAACAAATTTATCAGCAATCTTGTAAGCGAAAAAGAAGCGGAGAAATTAAATAAAAACAAAGGCTGTGAATTTACTTATTGGTATAAAGACTACTGGCGTTTTCGTGTAGGTGTGTTTTATCAGAGAAACACGCTTTCCGCGGTAATAAGGAAAATAGATTTAAGGGTCCCTTCTTTTGATAAGCTAAACCTGCCCGCCAAAGTGCTTGAGAGTTTTTGTAACCAGAGGCGCGGTTTGATTCTGCTTACGGGTATTACCGGAAGCGGAAAATCAACCACAATAGCAAGCATGATAGAGCATATCAATCAAAATTTTAAACGCCATATACTTACGATAGAGGAGCCGGTAGAATTTACTTTTGGCGATAAAAAATCTATTGTTAATCAAAGAGAAATAGGCACTGATGTTGGAACATATGCGGATGCCCTCAGGCAATTTACCGTACACTCTCCGGATGTAATTTTTATAGGAAATATCCGCGATGCAGAAACCTGTCACGCGGCTCTTACCGCTGCTGAAATGGGGGTTTTGGTTCTTTCAACGCTTCATACCGTAAACGCATCTTCAACTATAGACAGGATAATTAATTTTTTTCCGCCGCACCAGCATCGCCTTGTTCTCGAACAGCTTTCTTATCTTTTAAAGGGTGTATTATCGCAAAGGCTTCTCCCGCGCAAAGATACCGTCGGCCTTATCCCGGCATATGAAGCAATGGTGCTAAGTCCGTCCATATCACGTCTTCTTATAGAAAACAAAGTGTGGGAAGTTCCAAGGTTTATGGCAACCGGGGATATCTATGGTATGAAAACGTTTCATCAATGCCTTCTTGAGCTTGTTCAGGCGGAGAAAATCTCGCCGGAAGTAGCTTTAGAATATGCAGATAAAAAAGAAGAGCTTGAATTGGAGCTGCGGAACAAAGGGCTAATCTGACCCCCCCTGTTAACTTACGAAAAAACAAATTTTAGTTAAACCAGAAAAAATATTTTTATGCAGGATATTAAAAGTAAGGTAGAAGAATTCAAGGAAGAGTTAAAAGGCTTGGGTAAGCTTTTGAAAATAGACCTAAAGAAAGAAACCATTACTGCTCTTCAGGCAAAAATGTCAGAGCCAAATTTTTGGCAAAATCAAAAAGAAGCTTCCAAGATAATAGAGGAGCTTAAAAGCGCCAAAAGCGATGTTGACGATTGGGATTTGCTTAACAATAAGCTTAATGAGCTTGGTGAGCTTATTCAGATAGCTGATAGCTCTTACGAGAGCGATATCAGCAAGGAAACCAAAAAACTCGGGGAGAATCTTGAAAAGCTTAAACTAAGGGTTCTTTTTTGCGAAAGGTTCGATAGCACAAATGCTATTCTTGAAATAAACTCCGGCGCCGGCGGGACTGAAGCTTGTGATTGGGCGAGCATTCTCTTTAGGATGTATTTTCGTTTCGCCGAAGAGAAAAAATTTAAATTTAGCGTGCTTGATGAAGTTAAAGGTGAAGAAGCAGGTATAAAAAATATTACCTTTCTCATCGAAGGCTTGCGTGCTTATGGTTTGCTTAAATCGGAAAGAGGTGTGCACAGGCTTGTGAGGATCTCTCCTTTTGACGCGAATAAGAGAAGGCACACTTCTTTTGCTTCGGTGGATATTCTTCCTGAAATAAAAGATGAAGTAGATATAGAGATAAAACCCGAAGATATTGAGGTAGAGACTTGTCGTTCTTCAGGTGCAGGCGGCCAGCATGTAAATAAAACAGAATCAGCCGTGCGCATCAGGCATCTTCCTACGGGGATAGTTGTGGGTTGCCGGAACGAACGTTCCCAGCATCAGAATAAGGCGGTTGCGTTAAGTGTTTTGAAGGCAAAGCTATTTGAGCGCAATGAAGAAGCAAAGCAAAAAAATTTAGATAAGGTTTCCGGAGAAAAGCGTAAAATTGAATGGGGATCCCAGATACGTTCTTATGTATTATACCCTTATCTTTTAGTAAAAGATCACCGGACGGATTTGGAGAGTCATGATGCCTGGGGGGTTTTGGACGGTAAAATAGATGATTTTATTTACGCATATTTAAAACAAGAAAAATGCTAAAAAATTTTATACTTAAAGATTCACAAAAGAAAGTTAATGCTTTAAAACCAGCGATTAGTATCTTTTTGCATAAAGAGATTCCTACGCCTTCGATGAAAGAAATAGTATTTTTCGCAAAGCGCGTAAGCGAAGTTAATTCTTACGAAAAAGAAATAAAGTCAAAATCCGACAGTTTTTTTAAAGAGCAAACTATACAATACAAAAAGCGCTTCGCGGAAATTAGCGGCCTTTCGGACGAAGAATATAAGCCGGCAGCGGAAAAAATACTTGATGAGATTCTTCCTTTTTATTTTGCAATAGTAAGAGAAGCAGCATATCGTTCTGTGCGCATGCGTCATTTTGATTCGCAAATTTTAGGCGGCATGGTCCTGCATAAGAATAAAATTGCCGAAATGGCTACAGGTGAAGGAAAAACTTTAGTCGCAACTCTTGCCGCTTCTTTAAACGCTCTTACCGGAAAAGGTGTTCATGTCGTAACAGTTAATGATTATCTTGCAAAAAGAGATAGCGAATGGATGGGTCCGGTATATGAATTTTTGGGGTTAACTACAGGGGTCATCCAACAAGATATGAATAACTATGAACGAAGATTAGCATATGCCTGCGATATAACATACGGAACCAATAATGAATTCGGATTTGACTATTTAAGAGATAACATGGTTTCCAGTTTTTCGGAAATGGTGCAAAGGAGTCATTTCTACGCGATAGTCGATGAGGTTGACTCAATATTGGTAGATGAAGCAAGAACGCCGCTTATAATTTCCGGCCCGGCGGAATTATCCACGGAAAAATATTATAGAGCGGATAAAGTAGTAAGGCAGTTAAAGGTTAAACTTGTAATACAGAGTTTTGATAATAAAGACGGTACCGTTACTATGAAAAATACTGACGGCACCGAAACAAGAATGAATCCCGAAGAGCTTGAGAAGAATTTTGACGCTGTGGTCGAGGAGAAAAATAATAATGCTTACATACTTCCAAACGGAGAGAAAAAATGTGAAAGGTTTTTAAACGTATCGAGTCTTGAAGAGGCTCCGGATAAATTTTCAAATCCATGGACGCATTATCTTACGCAGGCGCTGCGGGCGCATGAGCTTTTCCGCAGCGATAAGGAATATATCGTTAAAGAAGGCAAAGTTTTGATAGTTGATGAATTTACCGGAAGGCTGATGCCGGGCCGGCGCTGGTCTGACGGGCTTCACCAGGGGATTGAAGCCAAAGAAGGTTTAAGAATCCAAGAGGAAAGTCAGACCCTTGCTACTATAACTTTGCAGAATTATTTTAGAATGTATAAGAAACTCGCCGGTATGACCGGTACCGCTTATACGGAAGCAAATGAATTCCGCCACATATACAACCTTGATACCGTGGTTATTCCTACAAACAGGCCTCTTATAAGAAGAAACGATCAGGATAGGATCTATAAAACAAAAAAAGGTAAATTTGAAGCAGTAATAAAAGAGATTGAAGAGTCTTATAAAAAGAAACAGCCTGTTCTTGTGGGAACTACTTCCATAGAAGACTCAGAAATACTTTCTTTTCTTTTAAATAAAAAAGGGATAATCCACAACGTTCTTAACGCGAAGTATCACGAAAGAGAAGCCTACATAGTGGCGCAGGCAGGAAGGCTCGGCCAGGTTACAATCGCTACTAATATGGCCGGCCGCGGTACTGATATAATTTTAGGCGGCAATATCGATTATTTCATAAAAGATCTTTTGATCAAAAATGAAATTACTTCCCAGAGCGAACGCTATAAAGAAGAATATGAAAAACTGTATCAAAAGAATAAAGATAAGTTTGACGAGGAACACAGGCTGGTTGTATCGCTCGGTGGTTTACATGTAATAGGAACCCAGCGCCATGAAGCCCGGCGGATTGATAATCAGTTAAGAGGCCGCTGCGGCCGTCAGGGAGATCCTGGCGCCTCGCGGTTCTATGTTTCGCTTGAAGATGATCTGATGCGTATCTTTGGTTCCGAAAAAATTTATTTTATTATGGAAAAATTCGGGTTTCCGGAAGATCAACCCATAGAACACATGATGGTTAACAGTTCTCTTGAGATTGCGCAAAAAAGAGTTGAAACGCATAATTTTGAAATACGCAAACAGCTTCTTGAATACGATAACGTTATGAATAAACAAAGAGAAGTTATTTATCAACAGAGGAAGCAAATTCTTGAGAAGCCGGACATAAGAGATGAAATTTTTGAAATGGTCGACCAAGTCATAGAAAATAACGTTAATATTTATTGTACGGAGGAAAAAGATACTCTGGGGCTTAGTCATTGGATTAAATCAAAATTTGATTTAGAGTTAAAAAATACCGAATTGTCTAATTTAAGCTTAGAAGAAACGATTACGTTTGTAAAAAAATATGTGAATGATGAATATCTCAAAAGACAGGAGAAAATCGGCCAGGAAAAAATGTTTGTCATGGAGAGGGCTGTTGCTCTTTGGGTTGTTGATTCGCGCTGGAAAGAACATCTTTTGATCATGGATTCACTTAAAGAGGGTATACATTTAAGAGGATATGGCCAAAAGGAACCGCTTGTTGAATATCAAAAAGAATCATATTCCGCATTCCAAGAGATGATCGAAGCCATTAAGGAAGACATAGTGGATACGGTTTTTAAAACAAAAATAGCTATTCCCGAAGAGGCCATGGGGGTTTTTGAACAATCGCCCAAGAGCTACGTTCATTCCGAATATTCTTCTTTGAATAAAGAAGAGCAAAAAGCCCAAGCTAAGCCAATCACGCCTCAACCGCAAGTTTCCTCAAAAACAGCAGGCAGGAATGACCCATGTCCTTGCGGCAGCGGTAAAAAATATAAAAAGTGCTGCGGAAAATAGTTTTTAAACACAAATTGCCACGAATTTGAAACGAATTACCACGAATGATAATTTGTGGTAGTTAATATTTAAAATTGTAATCAATAAATAAAAGTAAAATGAACTACTTATTGTTTGCAGTAATAAGTGGCCTTCTGACGGGCTTAAGTTTCGATGCTGAAATTTTAAGCCTGCTTGCCTGGGTTTCACTCGTACCTTTGTTGTTTATACTCCACAAAAGCCCGCTGAAAAAAGGAATAATTTATAGTTTTATTTTCGGTTTCGTTTATTCTCTGGTGGCAATGTTTTGGGTGGGCAATGTAACCAAACTGGGGCTTGTTGTTTTCCTAGTTTACCTTTCGCTTTATTCCATTTTATTCTTTGTACTCGGCCGCTATTTTTTTAAGAAGCCGCTTATAATAATTACAATTCCCTGCCTTTGGATAATTTTAGAATTTTTAAGAGAAAATATTTGGTGTGGTTTTGGCTGGGCTAATCTAGGTTATTCGCAATATAATAACCTTTATATTATACAACCAGCTGACTTATTCGGCGTAAAGTTTATTTCATTTATCATAGTTATGGTAAATGTTTTGTTCTTTGAGATACTTTCGAAGAAACGGTTTTTATTTTATAAAGTTCTGTCAGTTTTTATAGTTTTCTTGATGATATTTGGGTACGCATATTTAAGGTTAAATAGCTTAAAGAGCACAAGCACTGTAGGCTTATCGGTTGTGCAGCCGAATATCCCTCAGGAGTTAAAATGGGAAGAGGCTGCTCAAGGCGATATTATTGAAAAATTAAAAAAATTGTCATTAGAAACACCTAAGGATTCGCTCGTTATTTTTCCGGAAGCTTCCTGGCCGCTTGTGATTGCT
>JBAZGZ010000047.1:0-9372 GCA_041652615.1 Candidatus Omnitrophota bacterium
GAGCACAAGCACTGTAGGCTTATCGGTTGTGCAGCCGAATATCCCTCAGGAGTTAAAATGGGAAGAGGCTGCTCAAGGCGATATTATTGAAAAATTAAAAAAATTGTCATTAGAAACACCTAAGGAGTCGCTCGTTATTTTTCCGGAAGCTTCCTGGCTGCTTGTGATTGCTGACTCGAATTATAATTTGTTTTATAATTTCATAAAAGAAACAAAAAGAGACATGCTTGTCGGAGCAATTACCTTAGAAAAAGAAAACTTTTATAATACCGCCATCTCTTTCGATAAAAACGCGAAATTTATAGGTATTTATCGCAAGATAAAGCTCGTGCCATTCGGAGAGTATATCCCTTTAAGGAATTTATTTTCTTTCATAGATGTGATTAACTCAATCGGTGATACATCAAGAGGTAATGAGTACAAAGTTTTTTCGTATAAAGATAAAAAATTTTCCGTGCTTATCTGTTTTGAGGATATCTTTCCTTTGTTTGTGGCTGATTTTGCGAAAAAGAATGACTTCTTGATAAATATCACAAATGACGCCTGGTATGGAGGTGAGCCGGAAAGCAGCCAGCATTTAAGCATGGTTGTTCTGCGGGCTGTAGAAAATAGAATTTCAATAGCAAGGTGCGCAAACACCGGGATAAGCGGATGGGTTTCTTATAGGGGCGATATCCATAAATTAAAATATCAGGATAAAGATGCGAATGTTTCCGGTGTACTTAATTTCGATTTGCCTTTAAATGCTCAAAGAACATTGTATAATAAATGGGGTGAGGTTTTTGTTTATTTGTGTTTGGTTTTCTTGGTTTTAGTTGTATTTATGCGGAAACCAGAAACCAGATTAGAGAAAATAGAGGTTATGAAGATAAAGGATAGAAAATAGAAGGAAGAAAAAATAAGATAGAAAAATGTCGAATTTCTATCTTCGAATATATTGACTCTGTGCTCTGGTTTCTGGTTACTGGTTTCTTTGCCAAACCGAGCGTAGCGAGGTTAAAATGGAAAATTATCATTCACTGTCTTTAAGGGTAAGCTGGTTTAGCATATTCGTTAATGCCATTTTGGCAATCGCACAATTTATAGTTGGTATGGCATCAGGCAGTATCTCTATAATTGTTGATGCGGTTGATAGCCTTCGGGATATTGTCGCTACGGGCGTAGTTGTTTTTAGCTTGAATTTGAGCAGAAAACCCGCGGACAAAGAGCATCCTTTCGGTCATGGCAGGATAGAGGATGTAGGTGGAATAATCATATCTTTGCTTCTTGTTTTAATAGGACTTACTTTTTTAAAAGATTCTTTCTTAAGATTGATACACCCAAAAACTGTTACGATAAATTTTTTCATTGTTGGTATTATGGCTGTCGTTGCAATAGTAAAATTATTTTTGGGTTATATAACGCAAGTTGTTTCAAAAAAAGCATCTTCACAAATCCTCGAAGCTGATGCGTTTCATCACTACACCGATTGCATTACCACCTTTCTTGTCGCCTTTGGGCTTATATTCGTAAAACTTGGGTTTACTTACGTAGATTCTATACTCGGACTCATAATCGCTTTGCTTATAATTTATTGGTCATATAATATGCTTAGAACTTTTACCGATAATCTTATTGGCAAGCGTGCGCCCTTAGAATTTTATGACAAAATAAAAAACATCGCTTCAGCTTTTAAATTTGTCGAAGGCGTGCATGATATCGAAATCCATTCATACGGAGACAACAGGGTTATATCTTTACATATAGAATTGAGTCCGACACTTTCATTAGAAGAAGCTCATAGTGTTGCCGACAGTATCGAGAAAAAAATTCATTCACAGAAGCTTGGCAAATGTGTAGTGCATATGGATTTAAAACACAGGGCTCAGGCGGCGGAGAAAAGGATTCTGGAAAAAGCGATCAGAGATTTTTTAAGAAAAAACAGATGCGTAAAAGATTTCCATGGTACAGAAATTATTACCGTGGAAGATACAAGCATAGTAAATTTTCATTTACAGTTTGAAAAAAAGACTCCTCTTGAGGAGACCCATTTGATATCACACAAGCTAAGCGATGTTTTAAAGGAGAAATTCGGCTTCGCTAAAGTCAATATTCATATAGAACCTTATAAAAAATAAAGCATAACGGTTGCGGTTGCGCAACTCGTCCCGGTTGCGTTTTACGTCCAGCGTAAGGAAAATAAAATTTATGACGCAACCGAATGACGATTGACAAGATGAGCCGCGCAACCGATAGACGAAAGGCGTCAATAATTACGGGGGTGAGTTTAATGGAGTTGGAGTTAGTAAAAATTAATAAACCGGAAGAGCTAAATATTATTTTAGGCCAGGCGCATTTTATAAAAACTGTAGAAGATATTCACGAGATGATTGTCGCAAGCGTGCCTAATGCAAAATTCGGTTTTGCCTTTTGTGAATCTTCGGGCAAGTGCCTTGTAAGGGTGTCTGGTAATGATGAAGAGCTAAAAAGAATAGCTTGCGATAACGCATTGTGTATCGGCTGCGGACACTCTTTTTTTATTATTTTAAAAGACGCGTATCCGATAAATGTTTTAAACCAGTTAAAAAATATTCCTGAGGTATGCCGTATATTTTGCGCGACCTCTAATCCGGTAGAAGTTATCGTTGCTAAGACGCCGCAGGGAAGGGGGATACTTGGCGTAGTTGACGGTTTTCCGCCGAAGGGAATTGAAAAAGAAGAAGATGTCATCTGGCGTAAAGAATTGCTACGTAAAATTGGATATAAACTTTAAAAAGAAACCAGAAACCAGAGTACAGAAACCAGATGATAGAAAATAGAAATAACGTAATAAAATGTATTAAATTGTATTTTATATTCTTTATTCTGGTTTCTGGTTACTGGTTTCTGTAAACTAACCGAGCAAAGCGAGGTTCACATGAACGGCGAAACAAAAAAAGTTTTAAGCAGAAGAATAGCCTGGTTTTTTTTAAGAACATTTACATTTATAAACGGCGTATTTTCTCTACGCTGGAGTTATTTTTTAGGTAGCATCTTGGGAACGCTGGCTTATTACACTGTTGCGCGCCACAGAAAAATTGCCCTGGAGAGTCTTAATATTGCTTTTCCTGATCGTTCCATAAAAGAAAAGAAAAAAATTACGCGAGATTTTTTTGTTTCTATGGCGCAAAGCGCATTTGAATTACTTTATTTTTTAAGGCACACCGAAAAGCTTGAGAATGTTAAAATTGAGGGCCAGGAATTTCTCGATGAGGCTTTAAAGGCAGGGCAGGGGGTCATTCTTATAACCGCTCATATAGGAAATTTTCCGCTTATGAGTGTAAAACTCGCTAAGAGTGGTTATGGCATAAACTTTGTTACCAGACCTATGCGTGACGAAAAAGCCGGAGACTATCTTTATACTTTAAGAGAGAATGCCGGAGTGAAAAGCATTTTTTCTCATCCCAGACGTGAGTGCGTAATGAGTATGTTGAGAGCTTTGCGCAATAACGAAATAATAATAACACAAATAGATCAGAATTTCGGTTCAGGCGGGGTATGGGTAAAGTTTTTTGATAAACTTGCGGCAACCCCTGTGGGTCCGATCACTCTTTCTATGCGTACAAAAGCAAAACTTGTTCCGGCTTTTATATATAGGACAGGGCTAGGTAAGCACTGTATTAAAATTTTTAGAGAAGAACCGTTAATCGATGTAAGGGATAAGGATGAAATGATTCTTAAAAACGCGGCAAATTTAAGTCATATTATTGAAAAGTGGATAAAGGATTATCCCGAACAGTGGGGCTGGATTCATCGGCGTTGGAAATCGCAGCCTTCAGAGAAGATGAGGGAGATGAAGTTTAGGGTGGAGGAGTAGGTTCATTACCCCCTCGCTGCGCTCGGGGGTAATTCGGCTACGCAACTTTTCTACGCCACCAGGGATTGAAAAGCTATAAATTTCATTACCCCGGCTCGCAGGGTATGTCAAAAAAATCTGTTCCATATTTTTTTGACGCTCGCCGGGGTTAATTCACGCTATCATTTTCCCAAGTGCGTAGCACGCAGGGAAAATGATGCGTTCATTAAAAAAAAGAGTTGTAAAACATTTGATAATTTGATAGAATTTTTATAACACTATACAGCATCCTTTAAAGAACTTTAATGAAAAATAAATACTCTATAGGAATAGGTCTTAATCTTTTTGACGCAAGAGCTATATTTATCAACGAGGATAAAAAGGTTCTTCTTGAAGTAGAGAAACCACGAAAAAATACAGGCGCTAACGAAACCATACAAGTCCTGCTGGAATTATTTGAAGATATAACCTCAAAAGCAAAAAATTATAAAAAAGAAGAAATTGTAGGCGTAGGGCTTGCTTTGGGAGGCATCGTTAATACCCACAAAGGCATTGTCTATTGGCCGCAGAAGCAGTACTCATCTTATTCCTATATTTCAGTCCCGCTAAAAGATTATCTGGAAAAAAAATTCGGCTACCCCGTGAGTATCGAGAATGACGCTAATGCTTCGGCAATGGCAGAACATTTTTGCAATTTCCCAAAAGAAAAAAATATAATCTATATGTTTTCGGGCGTTGGCTGCGGGATTATAGCTTCCGGTAAATTATATAGAGGAAAAGACGGTCAGGCAGGAGAGTTGTTTTTGAGCGCTAAAGAACGTATGCATTCTCAGCTTGGTGATTTTTCGTTTTTTAAACAATGGCCGGCGGATTTAGGTATAGTAAAGCGAGCAAAAGAACTTATTTCCTTGGGTAAAGATAGCTCATTGATAAAAAGAATAACACCGACCGGGGAACTGTATCTTAATAGTGTTTTTGAAGAAGCAAAGAAGAAAGATAAGGTTGCCCGTGAAGTGCTTAAAGAGGCGGCATTTTCTCTTGGAGTAAAGATGGCGTTTCTTATAAATCTGCTTAACCCGGATACCGTAATCATCGGTGGTGGTTTTGAGGATGCGGGAGAATTTTTCCTTGAAGAATGCATAGATGCCGTAAAGGATTTTTCTTTTAGTGAAACGCGAAAAGGATGCAAAATAGTTTTGTCAGAATTAGGCAAAAAAGCCACCTCTCTTGGCGCAGCCTTGACGATTTTCGAAAAAGATTCTTTACACCCATAAAGTGTGTGTTATAATTATACTTGAATCAGGAGGTGATTGATGGATAAGGCAAAAATAATACCCGTAATTTTTCTTGTTATCATTTTACTTTTAGCCGGCGTTGCTATGAAATTTTATTCAGATAGCAACAAACTTACAGCTGATAATAAAAAACTGGCTACAGACAAGGGCAATTTGATTGTGGAAAGAGATGACCTTCGTGACCGCTATAATAAACTTGACAGAGAACGCCAAACCTTTGAAGAAAAAATCCAAACCATAAACGCGCAGCTTGATTCTATAAGTAAAGAACGCGATGAATGGAAAAAGAAATCCGATGACATGTCCAGAGAACGCGATGCTTTGGTTGAAAAACTTAAAGAGAAGCAAAAAGTAGAGGTGGTTCAGACTCAAGCTGTTGTACAGAGTGTAGCGTCTACGCCTGCTTCTGAAGAGTATTGGGCTGATTTTGTAAAGGTAAAAGCCGGCTTAGAGATAAAAGTTGAGGATTTAAATAAACAATTATCTGACACAAGAATGAAACTTTCCGAATTTGAGAGAAGCAATAAAGAGTTAACTCTTAAGATAGATGAAATTTCCAAAGAAAAAGAAAGGGTTGTAAAAGATATGGAGATAAAAGAGCGCACTATGAATATCATGAGCCGTGATTTGGTAAGCGAAAGGGAAGCGAGGAAGATCGCGATGGAAGAGCTTGCTAAATTAAGAAGTGATAACGTAGGTTACAAGAGAGAGCTTGTGATGCTAAATAAAGAGAAAGTTAGGCTTCAGGGCAACATGAAAGACGTTGTAGAAAAAAGGGATACCCTTGAGCAAAAGATATCAGGCGTTGAAAATGTTATGAAAGACCAATCGCTTGATATGGAACAATTTCAAAAAGAGCTTAGAACAACTATAAAAGGTAGCAATGGTGTTGCAACGAGAGAAACGACTTCCGTCGAGCTCCCGCCCATTGTAGTTAAATCCGGTTCAGGGCCAAGAGGCTTAAGAGGGGAAGTTTTGGCAGTAAATCCTGAAGAGAAATTTATAGTTGTGAATTTAGGAGAAGCTTCAGGCGTAGGCCCCGGCAATCAACTTAAAGTTTTAAGAAGAAATAAAGAAATTGGCAGTGTTGAAATCATTGAAACCAGAAAAGACATTTCAGCTGCTGATATTAAGAATGTTGCTCCTGGAGTTAATATCCAGGAAGGCGATATGGTAGTAACTCAATAGCTTAGATTTGCTCTATAAAAGAGTCGCAGTTTTATTCTAGCGTTTTAGGCTGCGCGAATCTATATAGAGTTTATATTCATCAGAGGCAAATTCGTGTCTTCATCTATCACCATAAAAGAAGTTGCCAAGAAAGCCGGTGTCTCAATAGCCACTGTTTCGCGTTACTTCAGCAATCCTTCTTCCATTAAGGGCGATAACCGTACAAGAGTAGAACAAGCAGTAAAAGAATTAGGTTATCAACCTTTTATCTTTGCGCGAAAACTTGCCGGAGGAAAACTTGATACATTTGGTTTGATCATTCCAGGGTATGAAGGGGTTTTTTATTCTTTCTACGCGCTTGAGACCATAAGAACTGTAGCTTTGGCGTTAGATAAGAAAAGCATTGATATGCATCTGCATCTTTTCTGGAATAAAGATAATTCAGGAGTTCTCTTGTTGATGGAGTTATTTTTGCCGATGTGATTGACAACACCGCGCAGCTTAAAAGGCTTACCAATGAAAAATTTCCCCTCGTTGTAATAAACAAAAAAATTGAAGATTCTCAAGTAAGCTATGTTGCGATAGATAATTTTAAAGGTGCTTACAATGCGACAGAATTTCTGATTCATCATGGACACCGTTTTATCGCGCACCTTGCCGGAGATTTACGGGTTCAATGCGCAAAAGACCGTTTAGATGGCTACAAAGCGGCATTGGAGAAAAATAAGATTAAAGTAAGGGAAGAGTATATAAAAAATACAAATTTTTCTTCTAAGGAGGCACGGGATAAACTTGAAGAACTTTTTGCTTTAAAAGAGCCGCCGACAGCTATTTTTTGCTGTAGTGACGATGTAGCTAGCGAGGTTCTTGTTTATAGCGAAGAGAAAAAAATAAAAGTTCCCAAGCAGCTTAGTGTAATTGGTTTTGATGATAATCTGCACCGGCTTTACGGTAATCTAATGTTAACAACAGTCCGGCAACCGATAGATAAAATGACAAGCTTAGGCGTGGATATACTTTGCGATATAGTTGACAAAAAAGCGGCGCCGAAAAAAGTAATGTTGGATACGGAACTTATTATAAGGGATACTGTTGATTTTATATAACACACGTAAAGGGAAGAGGCGTTTCTTTATTTATTAGCCCCTTAATTTGAGCTCCAAACATAGCCAAAAGAAGCTAAGGGCTCAACTATATATAGTGTCCATATAATTATTAAATACTATATGTAGTATTTTTCTTGACATTTCTCCTTGTACGTGATATAAAAAAATATCTTAATTAAAAAGTTTAAAACCAGCCATGCAAAAAAGGAGCAGACATGGAAGAAAAGCTTAATTTCTCTCCCAACGCTTTAGTTGTCCTTAAAAAACGTTATCTTAAAAAAAATGAGAAGGGAGAAATTATAGAAACTCCTTTCGAGCTTGTTGAGCGTGTAAGCGCAGCAGTTTCTTCTGTTGAAAAAAAATACGGCGCGACCAAAGAAAAAATTGATGAGGTGAAAAACAAATTTTTCAGAATGATCGCCGCCTTGGAGTTTGCGCCAAACTCACCAACGCTTATGAACGCGGGAAAAGAATTAGGGCAACTTTCTGCCTGTTTCGTGGTTCCCGTAGAAGACTCCATGGAGTCAATCTTTGATGCCATAAAAGCAACCGCCCTAATACACAAAACCGGCGGCGGCACAGGGTTTAACTTCTCTCGTCTTAGATATAAAAATAGTGTAGTAAGATCAACCGGAGGAGTTGCTTCCGGTCCGGTATCTTTTATGAAAGTTTTTGATGCGGCTACTCAGGCAGTAAAACAGGGTGGTACCCGCCGCGGCGCGAACATGGGCATATTAAGAGTGGACCATCCGGATGTTTTGGAATTCGTAAGATGTAAGGAAAAAGAAGGCGACATATCTAATTTTAATATTTCCATCGCTCTTACTGATAACTTCATGGAGAAAGTTCTTAAAGAGCAGGATTATGAATTAATTGATCCTCATTCAGGTGCAGTTTGCGGTAAGGTAAACGCACGCCAAACATTTGATCTCATCGCGAATCATGCTTATAAAAACGGAGAACCCGGGATTATTTTTATCGATCGGATGAACGATGAAAATCCCACACCTGCCCTGGGTGCTATAGAAAGTACTAATCCTTGCGGAGAGCAGCCGTTGCTTCCTTATGAGTCATGCAATCTTGGATCAATAAATCTGTCAAAATTTTTGCGTGATGTAGATAATAAATTTGAAATTGATTGGGATCGTTTAAAAGAAGTCACTTTTTTGGCTGTAAGATTTTTGGATAATGTTATCGAAGCCAATAAGTTTCCGCTACCGCAAATTAAAGAAAATACATTAAAAACAAGGAAAATCGGTTTAGGTATTATGGGCTGGGCAACCATGCTCGGATTTTTAGGCATCGCCTATGACAGTGATCAAGCGATAGAGCTTGCTAAAAAGTTGATGAAGTTCATCTATGATACGGCAAAAGAAGAATCAATGAATCTTGCTAAAGAAAGGGGGGTGTTCCCGGCTTGGGAAGCAAGTATCTGGGACAAAAAGAATATAAAAATAAGAAATGCTACTTTGACAACTGTAGCCCCTACAGGAACAATAAGTATAATTGCTGGCCCGACATCTTCAGGTATCGAGCCAAATTTTTCTATGTGTTATTTTCGTAACGTATTAGACGGGGAAAAGCTTTTAGAGGTTGATCCTGCTTTTGAATACGTTGCTGAAAAAGAAGGGTTCTATTCGCAAGAGCTGATGAATAAAATTGCAGCCGGTGAAAGCATCCAGAATATGAAAGAAGTGCCTGACAATATTAAAAGGGTATTTAAGACAGCCATGGAAATTTCTCCTTTGTGGCACATAAAGATGCAGGCGGCTTTTCAGGAGTTTACGGATAACGCAGTTTCAAAAACAATAAATTTACCGAATTCAGCATCAGTAGAGGATGTTAAGGAATCTTATTTATTATCTTATAAATTACGGTGCAAAGGTATTACTGTTTACAGGGATGGTTCAAGAAGCGTACAGGTATTGACTCTTGATAAGAAGAAAGAAGATAAGTCCCCGGAAATGAAAGAAGAAAAGCTTTCTATGGT
>JBAZGZ010000048.1:0-9335 GCA_041652615.1 Candidatus Omnitrophota bacterium
GGAATTGAATGTGTTTGCGCTTTTTAGCAAATCAAGAACGGTTGCGGCAAGCATTGTCGGCACAGCCAGCAGGAACGAGAACTCAACAATTGTTTTTCGCTTTAAACCTAAACTTAAACCGCCGATGATTGTCGCGGCGGAACGCGAAACACCGGGGATAACGGCAATGGATTGAAAAACTCCAATTAAAAGCGCCTTGGGATAGGTAATTACTTCCACACCTTCAGTTTCAGTCCCTTTTGGCTTGTAGAAGATTTCAAAAATAATAATAACAATACCGCCGATAAGTAAAGACCAGATAACCACTGAGCTGTTTCCCAATAAAAATGATTTTATGATTTTGTAAAGGCAAAGACCGATTATAGCTGTCGGGATAAACGCGACAATAATTTTTTTTAAGACGGAAAATTTTACAAAAAATGATTTCCAATATAAGACTACCACCGAAAGAATCGCTCCAAGCTGTATGGCAATCTCAAAGCTTTTTAAAAATTCAGTGGAAGGAGTTTTTAAAACCTGGGCGGTAAGGATAAGATGGCCGGTTGAAGATATCGGCAAGAATTCCGTAATCCCCTCAACTATCCCGAAAATAACTGCGGTTAGTAAATTCATAAATAGGATTATACTACAAAAGTTTAATATGCACTATATTATACTCGTTTTGCGTCTATCGGTTGCGGTTACGCTACTCGTTTCGTTATACGTTAATTGGTTGCGTTCTAAAGACGCTTGACGTTTAACGCAACTGATACGAGCCGCGTAACCGCAACCGTAAAACGAATACCAATCTAAAATTCCAGCTTAACCCCGCCATTCACCGACAATGCCGGTGTCGGATAGTTTTTAACTACTTGGTACTCTTTGTTCAAGATATTATCCACCGAAAGAAAAACTTTATAATTTTCCTTGATCTGCTTAGCCACGTTGAAATTCAAAAGGAAATACGGCTTTACCTTAATCGTATTATCCGTATCATGAAACCTCGCACCTGTCCATTGCCCGACCAATTCAAAATCAAATCCATAGAACTCTTTATATTTTAGAGAAAAATCCATTTTATTCTTCGGCTGATAAATCAAATACTTGTTTGTTTCTTTATTGCGCGCGCTTAAATATGTATAATTTAAGCCGATTTCAAAATTATCGGAAAGTGTAAACTTATTTACTAACTCAACACCATTTATCGTTGCTCTTCCGATATTCTGCGGCTGCCAGACATCCATCACATCCGGAGCCCAGTTTATAAGATCCGAAAAATCATTCCTGTAATACACGAGCCCCGTTGAAAAATATTTATTCACTTTCGTATCTAACCCTAATTCATAGTTAATTCCTTTTTCCGGTTTTAAATTCGGATTTCCTTTTGCCCAGCCTTCATCCGGCCAATATAAATCATTAAAAGTCGGAGCGCGAAATGAGCGGGACACTGAAGCATGGGCCTTTAGATTCTCTAAAAAAGCGTAAAGAAAGTTTACGCTCGGATTAAACTCTGTTCCAAAATTTGAATAATCATCTACTCTTGCCGAAACCGCCAACTTTGTCTTATCGCCGATATTAAATTGATTCTCAAGATATCCGGCGTTAACACTATATTTATGTTTTGCACTTGAAGTTGAATCATTTAAATTATTTACGTAATCATATCCGGCAACCAATTGATAGAAATCGGTTAATTGCCGGTTAAAACGCAGGTTAGTACCTTCTACTTTTGTGGTATGCACGGATTTACTAAAAGGAATATCAAACATGGAGCCGGCGGTATTCTCCATAAATTCCAGCCGGTCATAATTGTTATAAAGCCTGCCGAACAATCCGCTTTTTTCATCAAGTTTCGAATCCCAGCTTACGTCGATATAATTTTTAAGCTGCATTTGAATGTCGTCATTATCCGGAGCATTAATCGGCCCGGGTGTGCCGGAGCGACTTTTATAAAATCCGCAATTAGCCCCCAACGTATTACTCTCATTCAACTTATAATCAAATTTTGCGTTAAAGTCTTTTGTATTTAATGATGAGTTGGCCCGGAAGCCATCGCTTGATTCATAGCCGCCGCTTACTATATATCCAAACTTACCTATTCGCGCGCCATGAGAAAGGCTCTCGGTAAATGTCTTAAAGCTGCCAAAACGGGTAGTTAACTCTGTTTTATGGCCGGATTGTGGAGGGCTTTTGGTAATTATATTTACAGTTCCGCCCATTGCCTGTGCCCCATAAAGACTTGAAGCTGCTCCGGGCATAACTTCTATCCTCTCTACATTATCCAAAGGTATTGTGCTTAAATCCGTCTCTCCGTCGCGCGGGCTGTTTATCGGCTTGCCATCCATTAAAATCAAAACCTGAGAAGGAACTGCGCCACGCATTCTGATGGTTTTTAAAGATCCTGCTCCACCGTAATCGCTGATATTTACCGAAGGTAAATCGAAAATGGCCTCTGAAACATCCTGCGCGCCGGAAGCCTCCATATCTTCGGAAGTTATAACATCTACGGTACGGTAGGCGTCTTCAGCATCTTCTTCAATTCTTGAAGGCGTTACGACAAGGGTCCCAAGCTCAATCTTTTCCTTAGCGTAACCTAAACCAGAAAACAATAAAAATAAAACCCACAAGACGCAACTTACTTTTTTCATGCTTCCTCCTTTCTCGAGAGTACTTTCCTACAACAGGCGATAGACCGGACTCGTTCTAGCGTATAGCGGGTAGCGTTTAGCGTATAGTTTCTACTAAACGCTATACACTCTACGCTAAATGCTAAAACATTAGCATTGCGAGACAGTGCCTGGGATTCTTGTCTTAAGAATAACGGCAACGTTTACCAGCTATGTTGCACATGTTTAGGTTACGTAGGTTACGGATGTTACGGGAAGTTACGAATGTTACATTAAAACCTCGTGGTTTTATTGTAACCTTCGTAACCTACGTAACTTTCGTAACATTCGTAACCTAAAATTAACCGTTAAGTTTAGACAAGTCACCAGAACTTCCTTCGCCTACTCGGATTTTCTCCAATGAGCACATTATTTTTTCAAGTGCTCCCTGCACGCGGAAAAAATAATAGCGCAAATTGAACCCCCACACCAATGTTTGTATTCATAAATAAATACTGTTTGATAGATAATTTCATAAAGATAACTTTTGTTAGAAATAAAAACATTTTTTTCAAACATTGGTGTGGGGGTCAAATTCGGCCTAAAATTTTCCCTGCGGTATACCTTGGGAAAATTTTGGCCTCATTTGATATCGTTTAATATCCAGGAACCAATGCTTCCAGAACCCTTCTTTCAGTATTGGTTCGCTTTCTAATATTTCTATTTTGTTTTTGAATATCGGCCCATCAATAACAAAGCTATGAAACTCTCCATTTTCTCCGCAAGGACAAATTTTCTTCTCCTCAAGCTCCCGCACGAGATCTTCGTCAATAATTCTTCCGATAAATTTTTCCCCTGATATGTCAGCCTTCGCACTTACAATTATAGATTTAAACCCAGCCGCAATAAACTCTCTTACGAGAGATGAAGGCGAATTGTTCCAAAGCGGTTCTATCGGAGTAATTTCCAAATCCTTGCACACACGTTCAACCCAATTAAATTGATCTAAAAGATAAATATCGCCAAAAACCATTTTATTTATACCTTCTTTCTTTAGCTCAGTTACCGCCTCCTTAAATTCTTCCTCATATTTTTTCATATCGGGGGTAACACCTTTTTGCACAAGCGGTATACCGAGGCACTCAGCCTGTAAATTTATAAGGCTTGACTCTATGCCATGGAAACAACAACGTTTATGTTCCCGGGACATAAAATTTAACAAGTATTTTATCCGAATCCCGTTTTTTAGCGCGCGAAACAGCGCCAGGCAACTATCTTTACCGCCGCTCCAAGAAGAAATTGCTATATTATCCATAATAAACCCATCCTTTCTAAAATACATACGGTTAATAACACTGTTACTTCCACCAATTCATTGGTTGAGCCAAGCACGTCACCGGTTATGCCGTTGATTTTTTTACTTACCAGCCTTCCGAACAAATAAGCAATAAGCGCGGCCGGTACAAAAATTAAAAATCCGGCGATCTTAAAAACAACAATTGCGCAAATCAAAGAAAATATTGTCGTAATCATTACTATTTTTAAATTAATCCCCTGACTAAAAATCTTTCCCTTGCCTTGTTCGCGAACATAGGGAAATAAAAAAGTCAAAAACACTAAAGACCACCGGCTAAATACACACATTAAAATAATTGCTCCGATTTTGTGCGCAGACGACATAGAGGAAAGAAAAGAAATCTTTAGCAAAATAACGCAAATAATACTCAAAATTCCCATTACGCCGCAATGCGAATCACGCATAATTTCAAGCATCTTCTCTTTAGATTTAGCGCTGGCAATGGCATCAAAAGTATCAGAAAGCCCGTCAAGGTGCATGCCGCCGGTTAAGATGATCAAAGTAACAACTAAAATAACGTTGAGAATAATTCCATTGAATCCCAGTGATAAAAATAAACTATTTATAACGGCCAGGAAAAAAGCAATCAAAAGCCCTATGACTGGGAAAAACATCATAGACCTGGCAAATCTAGCTTCTGTAAAAGCTTTGATTTTGATTGGAACAATGGTTAGAAATTGTAAAGCCAACAATAAGCTCGTCATTGGAAACTCCAATTTAATTGTCTTTATTTTGAGGTTAACCAAGGTTAATCGATGTTAACAGAGGTTAATCTAGATTACCTAAAGATTTAAAACCGCGATTTATATTTCTCCGTAACTTTGGTTAACCTTGTTTAACCTGGGTTAACCTTGATTAACTAAACTTGTTTCAAATAATAGTTTTCCCTGATACCTTCGCGCTCTGGAATGTTGCCATTTGCGTCAATATTTTTATAGAAGCTTGAACCAGATTTATACCAAGTGCCGCCCCTGTTCCTTCGCCTAATCTTAAATTTAAATCAAAAATCGGCGAAAGAGCCATGTGTTCTAAAATAATTCTATGCCCTTTCTCTATTGAAAGATGGCTTGCGATAATATAATCTTTTACTTTAGGAACAAGCTGATACGCGACTAATGCTGCGGCAGAACTTATAAATCCGTCTATGACTATCGGTACTCGTTTTGAAGCCGCCATAAGGATTACTCCGCAAAGCCCGCCGATTTCAAAACCGCCGACTTTCGACAAAACATCTATTGCGTCTCGCGAATCCGGACAATTGATCTTCAAAGCCTTTTTAATAATCTTTATTTTATTTTTTAAACCTTCTTCGCCTATACCGGTGCCTCTTCCAGTAAGTGTTGCAATTGGTTTTTTTGTAAATATTGCGGCAATCGCGCTCGACGATGTTGTATTTCCTATGCCCATCTCTCCGGTTCCTATAATATCTATGCCTTTTGCGAATTCAGCTTCAAAAATATCCATCCCGGCATTAATTGATTTGATTGCCTCTAATCTTGTCATCGCCGGGCCTTTTGCAAAGTTTTTAGTTCCATAATTTATTTTTTTAATCAACAAATCTTTGTGCGGCCTCAAATCACTCGCTACTCCCAAATCAGCCACGACAACGCGCGCGCCAACATGCTTGGCTAAAACATTTATCCCTGCGCCGTTATTTAAAAAATTATAAACCATCTGCGCGGTAACTTCTTTGGGAAACGCGCTAACGCCCTCTTCTGTAATGCCGTGATCCGCGGCAATCGTAAAGATAACCTTATTTTCCATCGCAGGGTCTGCCTTACCGGTTATGCCGGTAATAAGCTTTGCCAAGTCTTCCAACCTCCCTAAACTCCCCTGCGGTTTTGTAAGATTATCAAGCCTTGCTTGGGTTTCTTGCATTAACTTGTAATCTAAGTCCTTAATGTTACTAATAGTTTCTTTAATTCTTTTCATTTTATTCTCCAGGGAATTCCGGAAACCATAAAAAATACATTCTTTGCCTGTTGAACTGTTAGCTGATTGACTTTGCCTGCGATGTCACGAAAATCCCTGCCGAGCTTACTAGCCGGAACGATACCCAATCCTACCTCATTCGAAATTATTATGGTTTTCGCGTTTATTTTGTTCAGTAAAGTTAAAATGTCACCCATTTTCTTATATATTTCTTCTTCTTTATATTTCTTTAATAACAAATTAGAGACAAAAAGCGTCAAACAATCAATAATAATCAGATCAAACTTTCCTGTTATTTTTTTCAATAACACCTCAACATCGCAAGGCTCTTCAAAGGTTTTAAAATTTACCGGACGTACCCGTTTATGAAGCATAATCCTTTTTTCCATTTCCTCATCCAGGGCTTGGCCTGTTGCGATAAAAGCTATTTTTTTCTTACCTGAATCTTTCGCCAATTTTATGGCAAAAGTACTCTTACCGCTGCGCGCGCCACCTAAAATAAAAATTATTTTATTCATTGCTTAAATAAGAATCGTCATTTAATAATAAAACCTTACCCTTACCTTTACAAAACTCGATAATGCTCACGCCGCCTGACTTTGGAACCAGATCCCAGATATTTTTTATTTTTAAAACCTCACTAAGAATGATCCTTATCGGCCCGGCATGAGTAACCACCATATTAACAATACTTTTTTTGGAATTAATTATATTATTAAAGGCGCTCAAAACCCTTTTTCTTAAATCGCCTAAACTTTCACCCTTTGACGCCTTAGTCCTGAACGATTTTTTTACCCAGCGGTTGTAAATATCCGGGTATTTATTCATAATTTCCGGATAGTTCATCCCCTCGAAAATACCAAAGTTCATTTCCCTTAATTCAGGAACCATCTTCACGTCACTGCTTCCAAACGAAATCCTGGCAAAATCAAATGCGCGCTTAAGACTGCTTGAAAAAGCTTTCTCTATGCCCAAAGAAGAAATTCTTTTCTTGAGTAACTTTGCCTGCAAAATTCCATATTCATCGAGACAGGTATCAGTGAAACCACTATACCTCTCTTCTAAATTATCGTGTGTCTGTCCGTGCCTTATAAGAATTAATTTTGTTGTCATTTTTTAGCACCTGCAACCAAAAGCACATGCGGCCTGCCGCTTACGGGATTTTTATTTACCACAACAACCGTGTTATATAAACTTTCTATATTTTGATAAGTTAGAACCTCCTGCGGGCTACCTTCTTTAAAAACTTCTCCATTGCTCAGAAAAACTATTTTTTTACAATATTCGCTCGCAAGATTCAAATCATGCAACACCATAACTACGGTAAGATTATTTTTACGGTTCAAATCAGCAAGCAAATCCAGTATTTTAACCTGATGGCCAATGTCTAAGTGCGAAGTAGGTTCATCTAAAAATAAAAGCATGGGTTCCTGTGCAAGCGCTTTTGCTATAATCACGCGCTGACATTCTCCCGCACTAAGAGTATCGATTTTTCTGTTTTTTAAATGCACGGTGTCCGTAGAGAGTAAAGCTTCTTCACAAACCGCAAAATCTCTTTTACCTTCCGGCTTAACCCCTGAGAGATGCGGAATCCTGCCCATAAGCACTATTTCCCAGACAGTAAAAGAAAAATTAATTAAAGTTAATTGCGGTATGAAAGCTATTTTTTTTGCAACTGCTTTTGAATTTATTTTGGAGATATCCTTTCCTGAAAGTATTACACTGCCTTGGGTTGGCGACAGCGCGCGGCTCATCAGCCGGAGTAATGTTGATTTTCCTCCTCCGTTTGGACCAAGAATCCCTAAAAAATCTCCCTGCTCTATTTGGAGCGAAACGCCTTTTATTACCGGCTCTTTCGTATAACCGCCGTAAACACTTTGAGTTTTTAGTAAAACATCCATAGGTTTTAAATCCTAAACACTAAACTCGAAACGTTTGGAATTTGGAACATTAAAGTTTCGAGTTTGTTTAGAGTTTAGGGTTTCGAGTTTAGAGTTTGACATAATTTTGTATTAGTTTTCACTCCTCTTCAGTAAAATAATAAAAACAGGTGCACCGATTATCGCAGTAACTACACCTATAGGAATTTCTGAAGGAGAAAATAAAGTCCTTGAAATAATATCGCATAAAACCATAAACGTTGCTGAAATCAAGCAAGAAACCGGGATAAGGGCCTTATGGTTTGGCCCAACGATTAACCTTGCCGTATGCGGAATAATTAAACCCACAAAACCGATTATCCCGCAAACAGAAATAATCGCTGCCGTAATTAATGCAACTAAAAAAAGCAGTATCTTCTTAAGCAGCTCTACGTTTATACCTAGATGCAAAGCTTCTTCCTCGCCTAAACTTATCGCGTTTAATTCTTTAGAAAAAAATATCGCGGTAAATATCCCCAAAATCACAATTATGCTTACGGTAAATAAAAGTTTATAATCAAAAACCTCAAGGCTGCCCCAAAGCCACCAGGTTATTCCATGTAAAGCTTCTTTGTTTGACATTGAAAGTAAAAACACAATTATCGCAGAACATGCTATCGAAACAATCACGCCTGAAAGGATTAATGACTCTACGCCAAGCCTCCCGGATTTTCTGCTTAAACTGTATACCAGCAAAGTACTTAAAATCGCTCCCAAAAATGCGGCAAAAGGAATATACAACGTGGAGACACCCAAAACAACAGCACCAACCGCAAGAAGGCCCGCGCCGCTTGAAGTGCCTAAAAGATACGGCTCGGCAAGCGGATTCCTCAGGATGGCTTGAAGGATTATCCCTGATACCGCAAGCCCACTTGCGGAAATTATCGCTAAAAGCACACGGGCAAGCCTAAGGTGCAAAATTTGACTATTTTCGCCTGAAAATAATTCAAATAGATTTAAATTAACCGGCCCCTTGATCACGCCAAAAATAGCCGCTAAAATCAATGCGATGCTTATCCACAAAATCTTTTTTTCCAGCGATTTATTCACCCAGCCCTTCCTTTTTATATTTTTTTCCAGCCACTCTTGAAGGGCTGTGGTTCACCCAGCCCCTTCCTTATTGTATCCTTATATCCACCCAAAGAAGGGCTGGGTTCATAAAGTTTTTTATAAATTTCCCTTAAACCTTCGGTTATGCGCGGCCCGGGGCGAAGCAGGATATCAGGATCTATATCTCCATATACCCTGTCATTCTTTACTGCAGAAATTTTATTCCATCCGGCGCGAGCTTTTAATTCATTTTTAAAATTATCTTTACCCATATAAGCCAAAATAATACAATCGGGATTTCGCTTTATTACAATCTCCGGGCTAAACGAGCCATACGCAGATTTTAAATCGTAAGCAATATTGTTTCCTCCAGCAAGCTCGATAAGCTCATTAATGAATGATTTTTTCCCGGCTGTACTTAACGGATTATTCCAGATTTCAATAAAAACTTTTTGTTTTTTCCCTTCAGGTATTTTAACGGTAAGCGATTTT
>JBAZGZ010000049.1:0-9254 GCA_041652615.1 Candidatus Omnitrophota bacterium
GGCGTTTACTAGAATAAAAGCAAAAATAAAAATCACCCCGGAGGGCATTATATTTTTGGGTAGTGTCTGCGGCTATATAAGTTTTCTGGTGCATTCCGCAGTTGATAATAATTTATATTCTCTTGTATTGACCACGCTTTTCTGGGTCTTTACTGCATACATTGTTTCTCTTAATAATTATCTTACAAACCGACACCGCGAAGGCGCAAAATGAGCCGCAAAATCGCAAAAGGAAGATACGAAAAGTATATTGAAAAATACGGAATCTATTTTTTTCATCTCTTTTTACGTCTTTGCGGCATTTTGCGGCTTTGCGGTGTAAAATAAAAATATGTTTATTTCTATAATTATCCCTGCATATAACGAGGAAGAAAGACTCAAAACCGCATTTGAAAAACTCTATCAATATCTAACCGGAAAAAAGTATGATTATGAAGTCATTATAGTTGACGATGGTTCTACGGATAAGACAAGAGAGACAGTTTCAGAGAGTATGCTGGCAAAAGCCGGGAAAATAATTTTTCTGCAAAACGGTAAAAATAAAGGTAAAGGATTTGCCGTAAAGCAGGGGATCCTTCATTCAATAGGCGAATATGTACTTTTTAGCGACGCTGATTTTTCTACTCCCATCCAGGAGTTTGATAAATTATTTGATTACCTAAAAAATGGTTATGATATCGCGATAGGGTCTCGCAGCGTAATCGGTTCAAATATCACAGTACGTCAGCCGCTTTACCGGGAGATGATGGGAAAGTTTTTTAACTTTTTAGTACAGATTTTTGTATTAAGAGGCATTCATGATACGCAATGCGGTTTCAAGCTTTTTAGCGGTAAATGCGCAAAGAGTATTGCCCAAGAACTCAAAATAGACAGGTTCGGATTTGACGTAGAGATGCTATATCTGGCGCAAAAGAAAAAATATAAAATAAAAGAAGTACCGGTAACCTGGATAAATTCAACCGAAAGTAAAGTAAATCCCATAAAAGATTCTTTCAAGATGTTTTTAGAGCTCTTATCCATAAAAAAGCTGCATGGTTAAAACGAACAAAAATATTCTTTTTATCCGCTCAGACAGGTTCGGAGAGTTTTTGCTTAGTCTCCCGGTAATAAAACTTACTAAACTGAATTTCCCGCAAAGTAAAATCTATCTTTTAGCAAAAAAAGAAAATATTGAGTTAATAAACAATGTCGGTTTTATAGATAATTTTCTGGAATACACAGAAGAATTAAACTGGCTAAAAGGTACTTTCAAACTGTCAAAGATTTTAAAAAAAGAAAATATAGACTGCGTGGTCATTCTTAATCCTAAAAAAGAATTCCATTTGGCGGCAATGCTCGCGGGGACAAAACAGCGTATAGGCTATGACAGGAAATGGGGTTTTTGCCTGAATTTAAAGATTAAAGATAAAAAACAAGAGTGCGCCAAGCACGAGGTAGAGTATAATCTGGATTTGATTAGTCTTTTGTGCCCTCAAATTTCTATTCCGGAGGTAAACTTAAATGCCGGCAGTAAGGATAATTTAGAATTTCTTAAAAACGATTTAGATATTAAAAAGAAATACATTGTTTTGCATCCCTTTAGTTCCAACCCCGGTAAAAAAATCGAAAAGGAATTCTGGAAGAATATAATCACGGAGCTTAAGATGCAAGGCAAAGCGGATATCGTAGTTATCGGCGGGCCTGAAGAATTAGAGGAGAGTCTCGTCTTCGCAAAGGATCTGGCGGTAAAAAATATTACGGGAAAATTAAAAATCCGCGAATTAGCCTCTTTTTTAAAACATAACTGTTCGGTATTTATCGGCCTTGATTCAGGGCCGATGCATCTTGCGAGTGCTTTAAAAAAACCGGTGGTAGGGCTTTTTAATATTTCAAATGCAAAGCGATGGGGGCCGTTTAATACCAAATCTTTAATTATAGAAAGTAATAACCTTGAAGGTTTTATGCAAAAAATTGATGAGATAATTAAATTTGCTTGCGACAATATCTAACGTCAACTATAATCATATAGTTCATTAATTGTGTAACGTGTAAAGTGTAATGTGTAACGTGGGTTTAATGGGTCTATGTGTAACGGTACAGAAAAATATATATTTGATTTTGAAAAATTGAGAGTTTACGAAATTGCATTAGAATTTGTATATAAGATTTTTAGAATAACTAAAGAGTTACCACGAGATTATCAGTATTCTTTAGGCGATCAAATAAGACGTGCAGCTCTATCGGTTGTTAATAATATAGCGGAAGGCAGTGGTAAACTATCTAAAAAAGAGAAATCACAATTTTACCGCGTTGCTTTAAATTCAGCTCGAGAGTGTATACCAATGTTAACAATTTTAGGTAAAGAGAATTTGCTTTCAGAATCTGATGGCCATAATTTACGTGAAAGTTGTATTTATATTTGCAATATGCTTGGTAAATTAATTGCAGCTATTTAATCTCATTACACAAATAAACATTACACCAGCATTACACATTACACGTTAAACTTTACACAAATGAGTAAGATAAAAATATCAGTGGTAATTCTCGCTAAAAACGAATCCAGTCGTATAAAAGATTGTCTTCTCTCAGTCAGCGGCTGGGCTGATGAAATTATTGTTATTGACGATGATAGTACGGATAATACCGTTGAAATAGCTACTGATTTTGGGGCTATGGTATTTATTAAGAAAATGGAAGTTGAAGGCTCGCATCGTAACTGGGCTTATTTAAAAACAAAAAATGATTGGGTGTTTAGTTTAGACGCTGACGAAAGGCCAACTCCGGAGCTCAAAGAAGAAATAAACGCGCTTCTAGCGAATAATCCGAAAGAAAATGCTTTTACTATTCCACGCAGAAATTTTATCGGTGATTATTGGATACGTTGGGGCGGATTATATCCTTCTCCACAGATAAAGCTATTTCGTAAAGATAAATTCAAATGGGAAGAAGTTGAGGTTCACCCGCGGGCTAACCTGGATGGCGATTGCGGCCATCTATCTAAAGATCTCATCCATTACACTTATCGCGACTGGGCTGATTTTTTAAAAAAGCTTAATAATCAGACTACTTTTGAGGCCCAGAAATGGTACAAGTTATCACTCGAAAATCCCGAAAAAGCCCGCTACAAAATGAATACATTCCATGCTCTTTGGAGAGTAATGGACAGGTTTATCCGCGCATTTTTTGCTAAAAAGGGTTACCGTGACGGATTTATCGGTTTCATGATTGCCTATTTTGGCTCACTTTATCAGATTGTGAGTTACGCCAAATACCGTGAGCTAGAAAAAAAGAATAAACCTAAGAATAAAGATTAATAAAATTTGTCTTACGGTTAGAGGTTGCGATGCTCGTTTCGTCTATCGTCTTACGTATGACGTACAACGCAACCGTGACGAGCCGCGCAACCGTAACCGATTAACGTAACCAATACATAAATGACATTTACCACCAAAAGAAATATCGCCTACTTGTTGATCGCAATGTCGTTTATCGGCTTATTCTTCAGATATATGCACCGGGCGCCGAAAAGGCATTATTGTGACTTCAGGGTTTATTACGCAACAGCCCAGAGGTTTGCCGCAAAAGAGGATATCTATTCAAGGCCGGACGCGTCGATTACACCGTTTAAATATTCGCCGATGTTTGCGTTTCTTGTATCTCCGCTTTCATTTTTACCGGAAAAATCTGCAAGCCTTGTATTTTTTACTATAAGCTTTTTATCGCTTATAGTTATTTGCCGGATTTCTAAAAAACTTATTCTAAAAAAAGATACGACTTTTAAGGAGAAGGTGTTTTTTTATTTTCTGCCGCTCGTCTTTACTTCCCGTTTTATCCTTGCCGCGCTAGACTCCGGTCAGGTAACGATTTTGATTTTGCTGTTGCTTATTTGCGGAATTTATTTTGAAAGGAAGAATGAAAATATAATCTCCGCCGCACTTATCGCTTTATCGTTCATGTTTAAATACACTTCAGTGATCCTTTTGCCTTATTTTATCTTTCGTAAAAAAATAAAGTTAACCATACTCATACTTTTATTTACTGTAATTTATTGTTTAGTCCCGGCGCTGTATGTTGGCATGGATAAACAAAAAGAATACTTAAAAAACTGGCTTCCGTCTATAAGCCAAACTTCTCTGGATAAGGGGTCCTGGTATGATACAAAAAATCAGTCTTTATATTCTTTGGTGCTACGCACATTTACAAAAGATTCGCCGCATAGCCGTCAGGCAAATCTTGATTTTAACCATGGCCTGGCTCTGGCAGTAATATTAGGGGCGATTATCTACATTCCTATTCTTATTCCAAAGGCGCAAGTGTCAGAAAATTTAGATTACTCTTTATTGTTGATATGTATGGCTCTGTTTAATCCCAATGGCTGGCTGTCTAATTTTGTTTTTCTTCTTTTTGGTTATATGGTGATTATGTATTATTTAATGCAAAACGGATTTTTACGCAATAAAACCATTGCAATAGTAACCTTTCTTTCTTTTGTTATTTCAAGTTGGGGATGTGAGTCCATGGTAGGCGATAATTTGCAAAATTTGCTTGAGATGCTTTCTACGGTTACTATCGCCTCATTAATTGTTATTTTTGTATTGTTAAAATTGAAATTCAGCAGTAATTCTAAGAATTCTGGTTTTCCAGTTTAGTGGTAACGGCTTTGTTTTAAAGTTAATCAAGGTTAACCAAGGTTACGGATGAATATAAATCGCAGTTTCAAATCTTTAGGCAACCTAGACTAACCTCGGTTAACATCGATTAAAATTGGTTAACCTATGTATGTTGAATAGCTAGAGAGGAATAAGCATGGACAATTTATTCAAGATAGAAAAAGTTTATACCATACAAGAGTTAAATGGCACTGTGCGTAAGCTCATCCGTGACCAATTCCCTGAATATGTCTGGGTTTGCGGAGAGATACAGGATTTAAGGGATAGAGGAACCATTAACTTAAATCTCGTTCAAAAACATACAGAAGCAAATGAACTAATCGCTCAGGCCAAAGCGGTTATCTTTGAGAATGTCCGGCCTCAGATAGACAGAAGGATAAAAGAAACCAACGGGGCATTTGAATTTAGAAAAGATATCGAAGTAAAGCTTCTTTGCAAGGTTGATTTATATGTAAAAACCGGGCAATTCAGTTTGACTGTTTTTGATATAGATCCGGTTTATACTCTCGGTAAAATGGCGCAAAGTCGACAGAAAATAATTGAGGAGTTAAGAGCAAAAGGACTATTTGAAAAGAATAAACTTGTTCCCATGCCGTTAATTCCTTTAAAAGTGGGTCTTATTACTTCGCCTGATTCAGCTGCCTATCACGACGTTATCGATGAGTTTAAGAAAAGCAAATATGGCTTTAATATTTTTGTCTATGGCTGCTATATGCAGGGTAAGCTTGTTGAAAATGATGTTGTTTCCGCGCTTAACTTTTTCAATAATTTATCTTTTGATGAGCTTGATGCAATTATGATTGCCAGAGGCGGCGGTTCAACTGCTGATTTGAGCTGGTTTGATAATAAAAAAATAGCTGAAACAATTGCTTTTTTAAAATTCCCGCTAATATCGGCGATCGGTCATGAGATTAATACTTCGATTACTGATATGGTCGCGCATACTTTTGTAAAGACTCCGACAAAAGGCGCGCAGTTTTTAACCGAACGTGTAAAAAATTTCCTTGATTCTTTAACTGATTTTGAACAAAAAATAAGCATGCACGCAGAAGATTTTTTAGAAGATAACAAAGCAAGGCTTGGAAATTTAGCAGTAAAGATAGATTCCGCAGTGCCGAGATATTTGCGGGGCCACAAAGAAGAACTTCTTTCAAAGAAAGTTACTATAGACAATTTTACAAAACGTTTCTTGGAATTAAAGAATAACGAACTTACCGGCAATGTTTCTGTTTTGAAGCTGCATTTAAGTAAAATTTTTAAAAGTGTGACGGATGACCTTAGCCATAAAGAAAGCAAAATTCGCCTGCTTGACCCACACAATGTATTAAAAAGGGGCTATTCCATAACTTTTAAGGCAGATAAAGCTATAAAATCTATTGACGACGTAGAGGAAAATGATATGATAAAAACCGTTCTTTACAAGGGCAATATAGTGTCAGAAGTGAAAAATAAGGTTAATCAAGGTTAACCCAGGTTAAACAAGGTTAATCAAGGTTACGAAAAAATATAAAACACCGGTTTTAAATCTTTAGGCAACCTAGACTAACCTCGGTTAACATCGATTAAAATTGGTTAACCTATACAGAATAAATGAGTAAAAAACCGATAAAATACAGCGAAGCCGTTAATGAACTAAATAGTATACTTGAAGACTTAGAGTCTGAAAGAGTAGATGTGGATGAGCTTTCTGTAAAAGTTAAACGCGCGGTTGAACTTATAAAGTTATGCAGAGAGAAAATAGAGACTACGGAATTTGAAGTTAGAAAGATAGTCAAAGAATTCGATAAAAACTCCGACGATAAAGAAAACCAACCAAGCTAATTAACCAACCAATTTCTGGTTTCTGTGCTCTAATCGACGAGTGGAACGAGGAGGTTAATATGTTTTCGCTTAAATTACGAATGTCAATTTTGGTGATTATGCTTTTTGCGATCCTTTACGCGATTGGTTCGCTGATTATGTATTACAGCGGCATCAGCGGATTCCTGCCTCAGATACTCTTTGCTCTTGGCATGATTTTTTTTCAGTATCTTATCGGGCCAAAGATTGTCGAAATGTCGATGCGTGTAAAATATATAAAGAAAGATGAAGCGCCATGGTTATTTGAAATGGTAGAGGATTTGGCAAAACGGGCAAACATCCCAACGCCAAAAATAGGGATATCCTATATAAACGTGCCTAACGCTTTTGCTTTTGGAAGAAGCGTTAAAGACGGAAGAGTGTGCGTTACCAAAGGCATTATGGATTTATTGAATAAAGATGAGCTTAAGGCTGTATTGGGACATGAGATGAGTCATCTTAAAAATAAAGATGTTCTTTTTATAACTTTACTTTCGGTTATACCTCTTATTATGTATTATATTTTTTATCGTTTTACTTTTTTTGGCTCTTCTCCACGCAGCCGCGAAAGCAATAATTCCGCAGCGTTAATAGGTATTGTCGCTTTTCTTTTTTATTTGATTACCAATCTTTTGGTTCTTTATGCCTCACGCATAAGAGAATATTTCGCAGATAAAGGTTCGATAAGCTTAGGCAGTTCGCCTTCTGTGATGGCTACGGCATTGTATAAACTTGTTTATGGCGCGGCAAAAACACCAAAAGAAAATTTAAAAGAGGTAGAAGGTGTAAGGGCTTTTTTTGTAAATGATGTATCAACAGCAAGAAGGGACATCGCTGATTTGGCAGAGCTTGATTTAGACAGAAGCGGTTCAATTGACGCGTATGAACTACGCAGCTTAGCTCAAAAAGGCATAAAGCTATCATTTGCCGACAAGGCTATGGAGATCATGAGCACTCACCCCAATATGCTTAAACGCATAAAACAGCTTTCTCAGTATACTAAAGGGCAAGCTTAGTTTAAGCAGATAATGGTTTATTTTAAGTTACGAGTGTTACGAAAGTTACGTAGGTTACGAAGGTTACAGTAAAACCCGAGGTTTTCAATGTAACTTTCGTAACTTCCCGTAACATCCGTAACCTTCGTAACCTACTAAATACTTAAATAAAAGCTATTGACCCAATACCTGAATTCTGTTATACTCTTTTTAGCTAAAATCTCCTGCTTACAAAAGCTTCTTCCTTCGCTCAAGCTTCCTCTTTCGCCATTTGGGTTTTAGAGGACAAGCCGGAAGACAAGTTGGTGGGTAGACCAGCCGCCCTTTCTACATAATCCTTAAGGGTTGACAGAAAAATAAGAAAAAGGTATTATATTATTATGTTGGCAAAGAACAAAAAGAAAAACTTAATCGAAAAATTTAAGGAACATCCTCAGGATACAGGTTCTGCTTCAGTGCAGATAGCCTTACTTACCGAGAGGATTACTTATCTAACAGAGCACCTTAAAAAACATAAAAAGGACTTCCATTCCCGTCGCGGGCTTCTTATGCTTGTAGGAAGACGTAGACGCCTTCTCGCGTATCTTAAGAAAAAAGACCCGAAAGGGTATGATGGAGTCGCTAAGGAACTTAACCTTAAATAAAATGGCTTTCTCATTTTCAATCCCTAATTTGGGAAAAAATTCCCTAAATTTTTCTACAGGTGACTGGGCTAAACAGGCAAACGGAAGTGTTGTAGTGTCTTATGGCGATACCGTTGTGCTTGCGACAGCTTGCATGTCGAAAAATCCTAAAGAAGCTGCAAATTTTCTGCCTCTTACCGTAGAATATCAAGAAAGAACCTATGCGATGGGCAAGATCCCCGGCGGTTTTATCAAGAGAGAAGGCCGGCCCAAAGATGAAGAAATACTTACCGCGCGCCTTATAGACAGGCCGCTTCGGCCGCTTTTTCCTAGCGGCCTTACCAATGAAATTCAGATAGTTACGATGGTTTTATCAAGTGACGGCAAAAATGATGCCGATGTTCTTGCCATCAATGCCGCGAGCAGCGCTTTGTTTATTTCAGATATCCCATTTCATAATCCGGTCGGAGCAGTAAGAATCAGTAAGATAGAGGACAGTTTTGTTCTTAATCCTAATTACGAAGAAAGAGAAAAATCGGTTATGGATTTGGTGGTAGTCGGCACAGAAGATGACGTTGTAATGCTTGAAGGCGGGCTTAACGAAGTTTCCGAAGAAGATGTTCTTGATGCGATAAAGTTTGCCGCGCCTTTTATAAAAGAGATAGTTTTAGCCCAGAAGAATTTACGTAATTCCGCGGGTAAGAAAAAGAAAGAAATTCCTTTATTTGAAATAGATAACCAGCTATATGAGTCATTAAAAGATAGTATTTTTACCGCGCTTGAAACGGTTTACGGTATTGTGAAAAAAGAAGAAAGAGAAGCCGGCGTCGATAAAATACTCGCGCGCTTTTGCGACGAATTAGTGGCAGACAATCCGGAAACTGATTGCCAAAAAGTTAAAGATGTATTTTTTAGGCTTGAAGAAGAATTCGTGCGTAAAAAAATAGTTGAAGAGAACAAAAGGCCGGATGGCCGTTCTTTAAAAGAAATCAGGCCTATAGAATGTAATGTCGGAGTCTTGCCGCGTACTCACGGTTCAGCAGTATTTACCCGCGGGCAAACTCAAAGTTTAGCGATCATAACTTTAGGTTCAAGTTCTGATGAACAAACTATAGAAGCACTTGAAGGTAGAAAGACTAAGCGTT
>JBAZGZ010000050.1:0-9242 GCA_041652615.1 Candidatus Omnitrophota bacterium
TGCAATCTTTAAAAAGGCAAAGAAGCCCTTTTCTAGGCAGAGATATGCTTGGGGAAGGGTTTTTTTATTTATAGGTTACGAATGTTACGAAAGTTACGCAGGTTACGAAGGTTACAGTAAAGCAAGTGATTTTAATGTAACCTTCGTAACATAAATGTGAATATTATGAGTTTCAATGAGATAACCAAAAAGATTTCCCCGAAATTAAAGGGTATCGCAAAGCGTCTTGACGGTAGATACACGTCTTTTGACGATGATGATCTATACCAGGAGGCTATCTTGGAGCTATGGCAGAAATATAACCAGCATAAGCTTGAAGGAAAAACCGACAGCTATATATTACAGGGAGCCATGTTTTTCCTTAAAAACCATATAAGAAAAGTTTATAAAAAAATCGATTCCCATTCCGTAAGCCTGAACGCTATTTTAACCGATAGCGAGGATTGTACTCTTGAGGATGTTATCCCTTCTTTTCGTACAGAAGGCAGCAAGGAATCTTTAGAGGCCAAACTGCTTTTGGAAGATATAAATAAGTTACTTGATGAAAGGCAAAAAGAAGTTCTTCGCTACTTTCTTGAGGACGTTACCGTAAGAGAGATCGGCAGGAATTTAGGCATATCGCATGCGATGGTAATTAAGATAAAAAATAAAATCAAGGACAAATGCGCGGAGCTGGGGAAAGAAATAATCTGAAAATAGAGTTACCAGATAGGCGTGTTTCTTACTTGTAATATTGTAATAAATTAACACAGGGTTGTGTAGCAAAGAACGTTCTTAAACGTTCTTTTTTTTGTTTTATACGACACAGGCGTCTTTAACCCGAGAGAGGGTAAAAGGCGCTTTTTTTGTTGGTTTCGTACTAACATTTTTTTCCGTGCTGTTGTATTTGAGCACTGAAAGCTTATTACCCCGGCTCGCAGGGAATGTCAAAAAATTCTCTACGATAATTTTTTGACGCTCGCCGGGGTTAATTCGACTAAACATTTTTTCAGACAGGAGTCCTGAAAAAATGTAAGTCTCATTAAGGAGGTAGATATGATTAATGCAGGCGATACCGCGTGGGTTCTGATCTCTTCGGCTCTTGTACTGCTTATGACGCCGGGGCTGGCATTTTTTTACGGCGGCATGGTCAGAAAAAAGAATATTTTAAGTATCTTGATGCAATGCTTTATTATTATGTGCGTGTTGAGCATACAATGGGTTTTGTTCGGATATAGCCTTTCTTTTCATCCGGGCAATGGTTTCTGGGGAGGCTTTGGCTGGTTTGGTTTAAATGGTGTGGGTTTAGAGCCTTATCCTGATTATTCCGCGACCATACCTCATCAGGCATTTATGATATTCCAAGCGATGTTTGCCATTATTACTCCGGCTTTAATCATCGGAGCATTCGCGGAAAGGATGAAGTTCTCCGCATTCTTACTTTTCACGCTTCTCTGGGCAACTTTTGTTTATGATCCGCTTTGTCACTGGGTATGGGGAATGGGCGGCTGGTTGCGTAATTTAGGAGCGCTTGACTTTGCCGGTGGCACAGTAGTCCATATAAATGCGGGCATAGCCGCGCTTATTACCGCGATTGTTATCGGCAGGAGAAAAAATCTTGATTCAAATCTGCCTGCTCCGCACAATCTTCCTTTTATCGTGCTTGGGACCGGTTTGCTCTGGTTTGGATGGTTTGGGTTTAACGCCGGCAGCGCGCTTGGCGCAAATGGCCTGGCAGTAAACGCTTTTGTCGTAACCAATACTGCCGCAGCAGCAGCGGGTTTAAGCTGGGCACTTCTTGAGTGGTTTCGTAACGGAAAGCCAACGATGTTTGGCGTAGCCAGCGGCGCTGTCGCCGGTTTAGTCGCGATAACTCCTGCCGCGGGATATGTCAGTGTTTTACCTGCAATAGCTATCGGACTTTTAGTCAGCGTGTTTTGTTTTATCGCGGTAAGCATAATAAAACCAAAATTAGGTTATGATGATTCTTTGGATGCTTTTGGTGTTCATTGTGTGGGCGGCATCTGGGGCGCTTTGGCAACCGGGTTATTTGCTTCCAAGGCAATAAATTCTGCCGGCGCAAACGGATTATTTTTCGGTAATCCAAAGCAGCTTTTAATTCAAGCTTTCGCCGTAGGGATTACGATTCTTTATACCGTAATAGCTACGCTTATAATTTATAAGATCGTTGATCTATTTGTCGGTGTAAGAGTGGGCGAGAAAGAAGAGATGATGGGGCTTGATCTTACTCAACATCGTGAGAGAGCGTATACGGTTTTAGAATAAAATATATTTTTCCACAGATGGTCACAGATGAAAAATCGCAGATAGTCGCAGATAATAGAAAGACACTGGAGGAATAACCAAGTTCCAAGATACAATAACCAAACAATGAACAATAAACAAATTCCAATAACCAAACAGAAAAATTCCCCCGTTTGGTTATTGAATATTGAAATTTGTTTGTATCTTGTGTCTTGATTATTAGTTATTTCGTAAAGTATCTGTGCGAATCTGTGGAAAACAAAAGGAGGTTTTAATGAGGCTAATTATCGCAATAATTCAACCTTATAAGCTGGAAGAGGTAAAGGAGGAGCTCTATAAGGCGAATGTCAATCTTATAACCGTCAGCGAGGTTCTTGGCCATGGCCGCCAAAAAGGGGTTACCGAAGTTTATCGCGGCAGTAAAGAAACCGGCAATCTCTTGCGTAAAGTCAGGCTTGAAATCGCCGTTAATGAGAATTTTGTTGAACCGACCATAAAGGCAATTATAAAAGGCGCAAAAACCGGCGAATCCGGCGACGGTAAAATTTTTGTTTTGGATTTAAAAGAATGCGTGCGTATCCGCACGGAAGAGAGGGGCTCGTCGGCCATAGGGTAGTTAATATTTGTGTTGCTTGTAATTAGGAGAGGCGCTATTTGGCGCCTCTCCTTGTTATTTTACAATAACCTTCTTGAAAAATATTGACAAATTTGTAATATAAGATACAATTTCACTTTAATCCTTCGCAGAAATCCCTGGGTTTAGCCTGTTGGATGAATGTTTATTGAGATTTCTGCTTAAGGAGGGAGCCATGGTCTTTTGGATCTATGGGTGGTTCCACTTCTTGTAGCCATAAAAGACTTTGCTAAGTAAATAGAGTATTCACCCGCCCAAATTAAGGCAGCGTCAGCCGGAAATGGGTTTCTTTCAATTATGCCAAACCAAACTTTGTTACTTTCAGCCATTTTTATTCCTATCATAGGCGCATTTGTTCTTCCTGTGGCCGCGCATTTTAGCCGCCGCTTAAGAAACGCGCTTTCCTTAATTTTTATTACTTCTTCATTTGTTTTAAGCCTTTTAATGATACCGGCGGTTATGTCCGGAAAGGTTATAGTCGTAGCAACAGAGGTAATGCCTTTTGGTTTTAACTTCTCATTTGCCGCAGATGGCCTTGCTGTTTTTATGGCCTGTGTATCTTCCCTGGTCAGTTCAATAATCGTTTTTTATTCTTTTGGCTATATAAGCCACTACGAGCACCAGAGTGAATACTATTTAATGGTTACTTTGTTCCTTGGCTCAATGATTGGGTTGGTATTTTCGGCAAACCTGATCTTCCTATATATATTTTGGGAAATAACCGCGCTTTGTAGCTGGCGCTTGATCGGTTTTTTCAGGGAAAAACAATACGTCTTAAAGGCTGACAAAGCTTTCCTGATGACATTTTTTGGCGCGGTTAGTATGCTTATTGGTTTTATACTTATTGCTCTTCAAACTGGTTCGTTTGAGCTTTCTATTATAAAGGAAGCTTTTAGGAATAACCCGATAGACAGCCTTATAGTTGGGTTGATCCTTGCCGGTATACTTTCAAAATCAGCAACTTTGCCGTTTCAGACCTGGCTTCCTGACGCTGGTGTCGCGCCAAGCCCGGTTACCGCATTGCTTCACGCCGCAGTATTGGTGAAAATCGGAGTATATGTTTATGCAAGGCTTTTTGTGGCTACCTTAGATATACCTTATATATGGCACACCATTGTTCCTCTGATTGCCGGAGCAAGCGCTCTTATCGCCGCCGGATGCGCTATTATTGAAACGGATTTGAAACGAATCATAGCTTATTCAACTATAAGTCAGATAGGTTTTATTTTCCTTGGTTTATCCCTTAATATCGAAATAGGGATAGTAGGCGGGTTATTATATATTCTCATGCATGGCCTTGCCAAAGCCGGGCTTTTTCTTTGCGCCGGTATCATTGAACAAAATACTAAGACAAAAGATATCACAAAAATGGGCGGGCTCATAAAATCAATGCCGCTTACTGCGGTCGCGTTTTTATTTTGTTCTTTTTCGGTAATGGGCATACCGCCTTTCGGAGGTTTCTTCAGCAAATATATGGTATTTGCCGCAGCGATGGATAATGGCAATCTGTGGATTACTTCTATATTTTTACTCGGAGCTTTTATGACGATAATTTATCTCTTTAGAGTTTTTAATATGGTGTTTATGGGCACGCCAAATACTCTTCCGGTTAAAGAAGGCTCGCCAACTATGGTATTTTCGGTTATGTCGCTTGGTGTGCTTTCGCTTCTTGGCGGAATTTTAATATACTATCCTTTTAAATTTGCGGAAGTTGCCGTGTCAGGATTTATAAGATGATTAATACCGTCAATTTACCTTTATGTTTAGGTTTGATTATAGCGTTGCCGCTAGCCGCGGCTCCGGTAGTATTGTTTATACCGGCGCGCTGGAAAAAAATCAAAGGCTTGGTTTCGTGTGCCGTAACCATGGTAACCTTATTGATTTCTGTTTTGATTTACAAAAATGATTTTAGTTTTTCCATGCCCTGGATCGGTTTCGGTTTAGATCTTTCTTTCCGCCTTTATCCGTTTAGTGCTTTTATTGTTACTGCAACGCAGGGTTTTGGCGTTTTGGTTTCGCTTTTTTCAATAAAATTTATGGAAGGCAGGCAGCATGAAGGCCAGTTTTATTCTTATTTTTTAATAACCCTCGGCTTAACAAGCGGGGCGGTGTTTGCCGACAACCTGCTTTTACTGCTTTTCTTCTGGGAAGGATTGCTTTTGGTATTATTCGGGATGATCGCCATAGGAGGAAAAGAAGCTTTCAGGGCGGCAACAAAAGCATTTATCATTAACGGCATAACAGATCTCTGCATGATGTCAGGTATATTATTGAGCGGATATCTGGCGCATACGTTTATGATCTCTAAAATGAATATACCGGCAATAGGCACTGGCGCTTTTGCTTTTGTCCTTGTAATGATCGGAGCGATATCTAAATCCGGTTCAATGCCTTTCCATACCTGGATACCCGATGCTGCTGGGCCCGCGCCGCTACCCTTTATGGCATTTGTGCCCGGCGCTTTGGAGAAGCTTCTCGGCATATATTTTCTTACCAGGATAACCCTGGACATTTTTAAGCTTAGCGCTCATTCAACTTTAAGCGTTTTGCTTATGTGGATAGGAGGGCTGACGCTTTTGTTTGCCGTAATGATGGCCCTTATCCAGAAAAATTATAAAAGGCTTCTTTCATATCACGCCATAAGCCAGGTCGGTTATATGATTTTAGGAGTAGGAACCGCCCTTCCCGTAGGTATTGTCGGCGGCCTCTTCCATATGATAAATAACGCGATTTACAAAAGCGGATTGTTTTTAACCGCGGGTTCTGTTGAGAAGCAAACCGGCTCATCAGCGCTTGAAGAGCTTGGCGGGTTAGGCAGGAGGATGCCGCTTACCTTTATATGTTTTATTATTACAGCCCTTTCCATATCAGGCGTCTGGCCTTTTAACGGATTTTTTTCCAAGGAATATATTTATGATGCGGCCCTTGAAAGAGGATTAGTGTTTTATCTTATGGCAGCCATTGGTTCATTTTTTACTGCCGCATCTTTTTTAAAGTTAGGCCATGCCGCATTCCTTGGAAATATTCTGGAAAAAAATAAAAAAGTTAAAGAGTCACCGGTTTCAATGTTGATACCTATGGTAATATTAGCCGCGTTTTGTATATTTTTCGGGCTATTTCATACGATACCGGTTAATAAAATATTAAGCCCTATAGTCCAGGCGTCATACAGCGGACCGGACGCCCATTTTGTTTTTAACGTCAGCAGTAAACTGGCGATAATAACTTTTATTGTTTTGGTCTGCGCGGTTTTAAACCATCTTTTAGGCACAAAGCTTGGCAAGGGCGGCTTACACGCCTCTGACCATATTCGAAACGCTCCCGGCCTGGCCTGGATATACACAAAAGCCGAGAGGAGATGGTTTGATCCTTATGAAATCGGGTTAAAATTCGTGAAAGTTTTTTCCAAGATTTCTCTTTGGTTAGATAGAAAGGTAAACTGGGTATATGATGTATTGGCGGTACGCTTGAGTTATGGTTTTGGTTCAGTTATCCGCAAGGCGCACACGGTTAGTTACCCGTCATATCTTGTCTGGTGTTTACTGGGATTTATCGCGGTCACTTTATTTTTAATACATTAATAATATGAAGAATTTTTATCACGGATTCAAGCGGATGATTACGGATGTCACGGATGAATACATCCGTCTGCATCCGCAACACACCGCGACATCCGTTTTTATAAATAATTCTGTAATATAAAAATATGTTATCACCATTAATTGCAGTCCCGTTTTTTAGCATACTGGTTTTTAATCTTCCCTTTATAAAACCTCTGCGAAAGACTATTTTTGCCTGGAGTATGGCGCTTTTGCTTTACCAGATAGTTTTTAGTTGTCTTTGCCTTTCTCCGTTATTTTTGGCAAAAGCCGGCATACCGCTTCATATTTTTAATTTCAATCTAAGTATTGATGGTTTAAGCGTGATTATGCTCTTTTTGACAGCAACTGTTCTTTTATTTGCCCTTATCGTTTCAAGCTACTTTATTCAGGAAGAACGGCGCCGTTTTAATTTTATTAACCTTACGCTTTTTCTCTTATGCGCGCTTAACGGCCTGGTCCTGGTCAGGGATATTTTTTCGCTTTATATTTTTGTTGAGATAACCGCGATAACCTCATATGTTTTAATCGCTTTTGACAAGGACATGAAAGCTTTATCTGCGGTCTTTAAATATGTTGTGCTTTCAACTGTCGCGAGTATCCTGATGCTTTCTTCGATAGCGATAGTTTTGCTCGTTGTGGGGGATACCAAATTTACGGTTATCTCGCAAACGCTTAACGCGTCAGGAAACAGCCCTTTAATTATGCTTTCGGTTTCCCTTTTTCTTTGCGGCTTGTTTGTAAAAGCCGGTCTTGTGCCTTTTCATGGATGGCTGCCGGAAGTTTATAGCTATGCCGGAGCGTCTGTTTCTATATTGCTTGGCGGCATAATATCAAAAATGCTGGGTGTTTATACTCTTATACGCGTATTAAAAGATGCTTTTGTTCTAAACAGTCAAATTGGTACTATACTTCTTGTGGTTGGAGCGGCATCGATTCTTATCGGCGCGTTCGGCGCATTAGCGCAGAAGAATTTTAAAAAGATGCTTGCCTATTCCAGCATAAGCCAGGTAGGCTATATTATTATCGGCCTTGCCGCATTAAATCCAATCGGATTTTTCGGAGCGGTTTTTCATTTTTTTAATCATTCGATTTTTAAATCACTTTTATTTGTAAATTCTGCCGCTCTTGAGAAAGAGGTTGGCTCAACCGATATGGGGCACATGGGTGGCCTTTCGAAAAATATGCCGATAACCGCGACGACATCGGTTTTAGGTATGCTTTCTGCCGCGGGAATCCCGCCTTTGGCAGGGTTCTGGAGCAAGCTTTTAATCATAATCGCGCTTTTTATAGGCGGCCATTACGTATACGCGGCGATTGCGGTTTTTGCAAGCGTGCTTACTCTTGCATACCTGCTTTCAATGCAAAGAATGGTTTTCTTCGGTAAACTTAACGAGAGTTTAAGCAGAGTAAAGGAAGCCGGGTTTGGTATTATCTTGTCTGCTATAGTGCTTAGCGCAATTATTGTTCTTGTCGGTTTATTATATCCGTTTGTATTAAATAAATTGGTATTACTTTTAACTTAAAATTACTATGGCATTAAATATACTCATCCTCATATTTTTAACCATTGCCGCCCTTTGGATGGTAATGACGCGAAGCCTTCTTCGTTCGGCAATCGGCCTGGCACTGGTCAGCGTCGTATTGACAATAATAATGTTCAGGCTTGATTCGCCTTTGGCGGCGGTTTTTGAACTTTCTGTCTGCGCCGGCCTGATACCGGTTCTATTTATCTCGACAATAAGCCTTACTCATCCTTTAAATAAACAGGAGATGGCCCAGCACGTGAAAGAAAGATTTCGCAGGTTCTGGTATCTTCCTCTGGTAATCGTGGTTGCGGGGGTGCTTTTAGGCCTGTTTAAAGCCAAATTTAACTGGAATTTACCTTTACAGGACGCGGATAAAAATGTGCGTGATATACTTTGGAATTTAAAACCACTATATCTTGTGGGCCAAATTATAGTTTTGCTTGTTGGAGCGTTTGGTGTAGTTATTCTATTTAAGGATTCAAAAAAAGATGAGCGCTGAAGTTTTACAAATTTTCTGGCCTTTTGGTATATTCGTTATAATACTTTTTATAATCGGGATATACTATGTTCTTGTAACCTATAACCTTATCAGGGCTTTGCTTGGCTTGGAAATTCTTATAAAAGCAGTTACGCTTTTATTGGTGGTCGCAGGTTACGTTAGCGGTCACGTTGCCCTGGCGCAAAGTTTGGTGATTACCCTGATAGTCATAGAAGTGGTTGCCATAACGGTTGCGGTAGGGATAGTTATCGGCATACACGGGCACACTAATTCCCTTGATTCACGAAAACTTTTAGAGAAAGATTCTAAAAATGATATTTGACACCGCAAAGCTGCAAAGAAGACGCAAAGGCGCAAAAAAATCCTTTGCGTTTTTGCGGAATTTTGCGCTTTTGCGGTGTAAAAGTGCTTTTAAGGTATAAGGAAAGAAAATGACAATAAATAATTGGATACTTACTCCGCCTATTTCGTTTTCTATAATTTTGGTTACAACGATGCTGCTTGTTTACTTATTTTCGAAAGCATCTTATAAATCAAAAACACACAGCGCAGGGTCAAAAGAGCCGTATGCCTGCGGTGAAGATAATTATAATAATATGGCGCATCCTGATTACAGTATTTTTTTTCCGTTTGCTTTTTTCTTTACTATCGCGCACGTGGGAACGCTTATCATAACAACAATACCTGTGGCAACATTAAAAAATTTAAATATTGCGGCTCTCTATATTGTAGGCCTT
>JBAZGZ010000051.1:0-9207 GCA_041652615.1 Candidatus Omnitrophota bacterium
CACATGCACCTCCACTATTAGCGGATAGCGTTTAGGAAATCTTTTCTATACGCTATCCGCTAAACGCTCTACGCTATTAAAAACTGGGTTCTATGCAAAACGTTCCGTTCTTGAAAGATCCTTTTACGCCGCCCATCGCAAAATAAAGGTTTGTAAAATATTTCATCTTCGCAAACTCAAACCATTTATCATAAGGCTCAATATTAAAGATAGTTCTAAAATATTTAAATTTAGCGACGCCGGTTATCGCAAAGCATAACCAGGCAAGGAGCTTAAACCAGAAAGCACAAGGATATCCCCATTGCAGTATAAAAAACAACAGGAATAACGCTCCAAAAATATTCATAATGTGGAAATTGCCGATATAAATAAACCCTTTCACAAAGGATGGTATGCGTAATATCGGATGATTTGGGTATTGCCCTATAAATTGGAAAATTATTTCCATATAGCTTGAAGCATGCGCGTTAATCAATGTTGGATGAGCTGCCCCATACGACTTCCAAACTTTCATCAATGCTTTAAAATCTGCTCTATGCATATGCTCAACGCTGGCAGAAGGCAGAAAATAAAATTTCCATCCTTTTTTGCGCGCGCGGATGCCAAAATCCATATCTTCTCCCGTAGGCAAATCCCAAAACTTTCTTTCATTCTGGTCAATCACTTCTTTTCTATAAGCAACATTTGCAGTAACAAAGAAATAAGCCCTGTGGCCGCATACTTGAGTTGGAGCCATATCGCTCAAATCGGGGTAATAGCCTTCCTGAAGATTACCGTATCTCCAGGATACTCTGTTAAATCCGAATGCCTGGCAGAAAATTTCAACAAGATTATTAGGATCTACTTTAAGAGTAAGAATTTCTCCTCCGACGGCGCCAATTTTTGGGTCACTTTTAAACACTCCCAGCATTTTAAATATCCAATCCTTGCAGGGAGCGCAGTCGCCGTCGGTAAAAAATACAAACTCACCCTTTACCGCTTCAAGGGCTTTAGTCCTGGCGAAACCCGGGGACGGGCATTTTGGAATTTCCACAAGCTTAATGTATGGGTAGTCTTTCTGGTAGTTTTTTATTATTTGGATCGTGGTATCTGTCGAACCACCGTCTGCGAAAATAATCTCCATTTTGTCACGGGGATATTCAACATTCATTAAATAATTAAATGTCGTGCCAATGGTGCGCTCCATATTTCTTACCGGTACGATTATTGAAATAAATGGCTCCATGTGACCTCCTTAATGAGCGCATTATTTTTTCGAGCCGCTAGTGGCGAAGGAAAAATAATAGCGCGAATAATGAAACTTGTCCCGATGACCCTATTATTTCAAAAATTTCTACGAAATTTTTGAAAAGTTCATCGGGGCTTAGTTGAATTATCCCCGTATGGGGATTAACCCCGGCGAGCGTCAAAAAATTATCGAAGACCCTCTGGAATTTCCTTAGCCTTTGGCAGAAAATTCCGAGGACTTAGTCCCGGGAATCCTCCGGATTCCTCGGGGGAATTTTTTGACTCACCCTGCGAGCCGGGGCGATTACTATATTTCGCTCAAATCAAAAACCGGTCCGTCTTTACAGACTTTTTTATATCCGGATTTTGTCTCTATCACGCAACCGCAACACACGCCAAGCCCGCAGCCCATAAATTGCTCGAACGAAACCTGCACATGCGTATTTGGGTATTTATCTGTAACCTTTTTTATCTCATAAAACATTTCTTTGGGGCCGCAAGCATAGAGATTAGTCGTGAGTATTGAGTTATGAGTCGTGAGTGTCTTTTTAAGTAGATCAACAACATTGCCTTTGAAGCCCCGAGAACCGTCGTCAGTGACGATTTTAATTTCGAAGCTGAATTTTTTGAATTCTTGTTCCGCCAAAACTTCTTTTTTATTCTTAGCGCCTAATAAAACTAAATTTTTTGTTTTATTTTTTTTGCCTGTTGCTAATCTCTCCGCGAGAAAAACTAAAGGCGCAACCCCCATTCCACCCGCTACCAGGATATTTTGCGCAGGCACCGATATATCGAAACCATTACCCAGCGGGCCAATAACGTTTAAGCTATCACCTTTCTTACATTGCGAAAGCAGCTTCGTTCCCCTTCCCCGTACTCTAAAAAGTATGTAAATAAGGTTTTTTTCAACTTTATGAATACTTAAAGGCCGGCGTAATATTGTAGTTTTGTCGTCAACTTTAACGTGGATGAATTGTCCGGGCTTGGCTCTGGATGCAAGGTATGGTGAATTTAACAGGAGTAAATAAATATCGTTTTTTATTTTCCGCAGCGCTTCGATTTTAAGATTAAGCTCTTTCATTTAAAATATACGGATGTTTATATTTTTTTAGGAAACCAGCATATTTGATTGTACTGTTATTTATTTAAGTCAGCAAGTTATATTTAATGGGAAACGATTACGGCAATTCATTTGTGTAAAGTTTAACGTGTAAAGTGTAATGCTGGTGTAATGTTTGTTTGTGTAATGGCATTACACGTAAACCCATTACACTCACTTTACACATTACACTTTAAACATTACACAATTTATGCCCTTTCTAGCCAACCTGCACCTTAAGTAAACCCCTGACAGAATTACCAATATACACCTCATCCGCCTCTAAAACATCACGTAAATAAAGGGTTTTTTCCTTGACTTTACCGCCTTCGAAAAGATGTTGGCGCAAAACCCCGTTTAAAAGCCCGCATTTAACCGGTGGGGTATAAAGAATTCCGCCTTTACGGATAAAGACATTACTGATTGAGCCTTCTGTAACTTCTCCTTTTTTATTAAGAAAAACTACATCGAAAAACCCTTTTTTAAGCGCTTGTTGTCTTTCATCATCATAGATCTTTCTTTCTGTTGTTTTGTGGTAAAGAAAAATGTTGTCCGGGTTAATTCTTTTAGAACTTATTGCTACCCTTACGAGGCGCTCTTCTTTATTTAAATAATTTTTTTCTATTTTTACATTACCCGTTAAATCAACCAGCAGTCTGATTTTGAATTTTTTTGTTAGTTCTTTTTCAGCTAAAACGGTTAAATCTTTTTCTAATTTCTTAAAATCAGCGGCTATAGAAAAATACTCGCAGGATTTTTCTAATCTCGCTAGATGCTCTTTTAATAAAACATACCCTTCCGGGGGCTCGAATAAAATAGTTTCAATAAGGAAAAATTCGGGGAACTTCTTCGTAAGAAAATCTGCCTTAAGAAAGGCTTCCTCGTATTCATTTGCCGAGGAAGAATCATAAACAATACCTCCGCCGATACCCATTTCGCCTTTTTTATTTTTTAAATGGATAGTTCGTATGGCCACGTTAAAACAAGCTTCTTTTTTGGGAGAAATATAGCCGATTGCTCCCGTATAAATGCCGCGCGCTTCTTTTTCCAGTTCTTTTATGATCCCAATCGTCTTTATTTTTGGCGCTCCGGTAACTGAACCTGAAGGAAAAAGCGCGGTAAATATATCCTTCATTATTGCATTATCTTTTAGGTCGGCGGATACGGTTGAAGTCATTTGATGTATAGTTCTGTATTTTTCAATATTGAAAAGTTCCGGCACCCAGACTTTTTTGGCAACTCTTCCCAAATCATTACGCAGCAAATCTACGATCATCAGGTTTTCTGCCTGGTTTTTTATGTCGCTAGCCAGGGTTTCGATGTTTTTCCTGTCCTCTTCCTGAGTAAGGCCTCTCTTAAAAGAGCCTTTCATCGGGCGAGTTAGGATTTTGTTTCCGGTTTTTTTGAAAAAAAGCTCTGGAGAAAATGAAATAATAAATTCTTTTCCTGTATTTATAAGTGCCGCATAGGCAGTAGGCTGTGCCACCCTTAAAGAAAGATAAAAATCAAGGGCCTCGCCAAAAAAATCAAATTTGAGCTTAAAGGTGAAATTCGTCTGGTAATTAGTGCCGTTACGCAAATATGATTTTATTTTTGCTATTGCCTTACGATATTCAGGAAAACTGATGTTCGCTTTCAGGTTTTTTATTTTAAAGTCGGGTGATTCTTTTAAGGATTTTAAGTCTATTTTGTGATTTATCCGGATAGGGTTTTTACAGGCAGCAAGCCAGCCAAGCGGTAAATTATTTTTTTCTCTAAAACAATAAAGCGCGGGTTCCAAAAAATATCCGAATTCGTAAGAAAAGAATCCGCAAAGCCATAATTTTTTCTTAAGACAGCTTTCTGCTTGATTGAAAAATAAATCTACGTTATCGTTGTGATTGAAAGTAATAATTTTTGTAAAATCTTTGAATAGAAAAGAGGCGGTATTTTCTTTATCGAAGATAGCAGTCTCAAGAAAAACAAAAGGCTTGTTTTGACAAGACGCAAGCAAAGAGGATATCTTACTTTTAAAAGGGTTTACTGTTTCCATTTAATTCTTTTTTGATAAACCGGTAGGTATTTATTTTTTCTCTACTCAATACTCACGACTCAATACTATATGCTAAACCTGGCAATGCGGGCAAAAATAAGTGCCGCGGCCGCCTAAACTTATTCTTTGAATAGGAGTCTTACATTTTAAACAAGACTTTTTATCTCGGTCGTAAACCTTATGGTATTTCGCGTATCCGCCATCTTCCCCGGATAGTTGAACGTACTGGTCTACGGATGATCCTTTGTGCGCGATGGCTTCTTTAAGTGTTTCTTTTAACTCCTTAAAAAGCAGTTCTTTTTCTTTTATTGATAGGCTGTTTGCTGATCTGGCCGGATGGATTTTCGCGCGAAACAACGCTTCATTAGCATAAATATTACCCACGCCGGAAACAAATGTCTGATCCAACAAAAGCGGCTTTATTTTTGTTTTTTTAGCTCCAAGCATTACCTCGAATTTATCCAAAGACAGATCAAAAGGCTCCGGGCCTAAACTTTGGATAAACTTTAATTTCTGCCAATCACTGACCAGCCTTAATTCCGCAAACAAGCGGCCGTCATTAAAATCCAGGGTTTTACCGTCAGAAAAATTAAAAATGACCCTGGTTAGCTTGGTATTTTTTCCCGGATAAATCAATTGGCCGGACATCTTAAGATGAATTGCCAGAAACTTTCCGTTTGATAATTCAAAAATAAGCAATTTGGCTTTTCGCAGGATACCTTTGATAGTTATGCCTTCTAATTCTTTTTTAAATTTATCTGCGGACGGCTCCTTAATCACTTTTGGATTAATCACGGAAACTTTGGTAATTTTTTTACCCAAAATCGCTTTTTCTAATTCACGCTTGATTGTCTCGACTTCCGGTAACTCCGGCATTTTATCTCCGTATTGTAGAAGCGGATTACCGCGGAGATTTACGCGGATTTACCCCGTTAGAGAACTTTGTTTTCTAACGGGGTTTACGCACTGTACGTTTATCCGCGTTTGGATCCGCGGACATCCGCTTCTATTATTTGCAGATACACTTTGCGCTGTCTTGGGCCGTCGAATTCGCAAAAATAAATCCCCTGCCAAATGCCGAGGGCTAAAGCGCCATTTTCAATTATAACGTTTAATGAGCTGCCCAAGAGAGAACTTTTAATATGCGCGTCTGAATTGCCTTCCGAATGGGAGTAACCTTTGCCAGCAGGAACTAATTCTTCAAGGTGTTTTATAATATCTTTTTGCACCGATGGATCGGCATTTTCATTTATCGTTAAACCTGCGGTTGTGTGCGGACAAAATATTATACAGAACCCGTCTTTTATTTTTGAATCTTTTACGATCTTCTCTATTTTGGAAGTTATATCTACGAAATCGGTTCTTTTTGTGGTATTAATTTCTATTACATGCATTTAGACAGACTTAATTAAATATCCTTTATTTGTTTGTAAAGCCCCTCTACAAATTTTAAATATTCTTTTATCTCTTCTTGCGAATATAACGTTTCAGCACAATACATTTCAAGGTTACGATCTTTTCGCATCTTATCGCCGATTATTCCAATATCTTCCGAGCCAAACACTTGGCTTAAATATTCAATAATTTTTTGATGGTGGCCGGGACGGCTTTTAGCCCTATAACCGTCTTTTGCCAAACAATAAATACCTATTTTGATAAGTGCCATATAAGTGAAATGAAATACAACTTCCGGTTCTTCGTTGGTTTTAGCTATTCCCAGATTATGCTTTGCTGATTGTTTATATTTGGAAAGCTCTTCGGGTCTAAAATTTTGTTTTACAAAAAAGTTTTTATCTATGGTCATAAAATTTTGATTGTTTTATGGGAAAAAATGCCGGTTATAAATTGATCACCATGTTGTTTTTTTACTTTCAATTCTTGCGGCGTGATATTAACCGTATTTATTTCTCGCACGGTCTGCTTTTGAATATTATGTAAAACTTTTTGGGCGGATAGGCTCTTGTGCGTTCCTACCAATAATATATCGATATCGCTCTCCGGGCCATATTTCCCTTGCGCGTAGGAACCAAAAATATACGCTTCTTTTAAGCCGGAAACTGTTTTTAATTTATTTTTCAAAATCGCTTCTATGCCTGTTGTTTTCAAGAAAATATTTTTATATTCTTTATATAAAGGGTTTTTTTTATTTAGATAAAAATACCTCTCTTTCCCCTTAAATTCGCTAACGAGCAGCCCCTGGTTTTCAAGTTGCAAAAGCATCCGGTACACATTTTTAGGATCAGCTTCAATAAGGCGGGCTAATTCGTTAATATAGGTTCTGCTCTCTTCGTTTAAGAAAAAATAGGTAAGAGCCTTGTTTTTTACGGTTGATCCGGGGGTTAGCATGTTTTTAATATATACCATAATTATGGTATATTTATACCATAATGGGAAGGGTGACGCAAGTCTTATATATTATTATATATACCTTTATAGCCTTCGGTTTCTTTGGTCGGTAAAAATACCAGTTGGGCAATGCGGGCATTCTGCTTTAGCTTTATACCACAGGGGTTACCGACAATTAGAACAAACTCTCCCCTACCGTGGAAGCCAGCATCCCACACACCATGTTGGGTAAACGCACCCATACGCAAAAGCGTTGTGCGGGTAAAAGCCTGCGCTACTAAGTCATTAGGAATATTAACCGTTTCGTTTGTCCTTACCTTATACGCGCCGGTCTTTAATGCCCACCAGCCGAATTTATCGCCGGGTTTTTTCTTTTTTGGAACAAGTTCTTTTCCTTCAGGAACTACTCGTTCTTTGTTGGAAAAATCCACTGCGCCGCAGGCGTCAAATTTATAAATTTTCCCTGCGGTCAAATCAAATCCATTCGGCGTAAGCTGAGTTTCCAAATCAATGCAGCCTTCAATTAATTTCTTCTCAATGACTAATTTTTTTATCTCTTGTTTATTTAGCATGCTCACTCCTCTCGCATTGATTACAGCGATTGAAAGCGTATAGTGGTTTTTTCTAAACGCTATCCGCTCTACGCTAAACGCTACTCTTCATTGGAATCCCTATAAAATTATACCACTTGCTTAAGCATCTTATGATACTCTTGTAACGACTTAGGCATATCTTTTTGTTTTTGCATCGCCTCAATACCTTCCACGCTTGCGTCAGCTGCGGCTACTGTAGTAACATAAGGAACTTTATATTGTATCGCCATTCTGCGAATATAAGCGTCATCCTGCTTACTGCTTGGACCAATAGGAGTGTTTACGATAAGTTGGAGCTCCTTGTTCTTAATAAAATCTGAGATGTCCGGCCGGCCTTCGTCAATTTTATTTATCTCAATACTTGCTACCCCGTTTTCTTTTAGCAAAGCGTTTGTTTTTTTGGTAGCATAAATATTAAACCCTAATTTTTTAAGTTTCTTTGCTACTGGAATAATGTGTTTCTTGTCTCTATCCGCGACAGTAATCAGTACATTGCCTTTTTCCGGAAGCTGTAATCCGGTTGCTTCCTGTGATTTACAGAAAGCTAAACCAAAACTATCACCAATACCCATAACTTCGCCGGTTGCACGCATTTCAGGGCCCAAAATAGGGTCGACTTCAGGGAACATATTAAAAGGAAACACTGCCTCTTTGACCCCGGTATAAGGAAGTTTAACTTTTTTTAGTTCCGGAAAGTCTTTTATCTTTTTACCAAGCATCAGCAGCGTAGCAATACGCGCGATAGGTATACTAGTCACTTTTGAAACTACCGGCACTGTGCGCGATGCGCGCGGGTTTGCTTCTAAGATATATACTTTGTCGCTACAAATTGCATATTGAATATTCATTAAGCCTACGACTTTAAGTTCTTTAGCAATTTTAGCGGTGTAATCTTCGATTGTTTTTAAATGTTTTTCCGGAATTGTGCGCGGAGGGATTGCGCAGGCAGAATCTCCTGAATGCACACCGGCAAGTTCGATATGTTCCATTATTGCCGCAACATATGTATCTTCACCGTCACAAAGCGCGTCAACTTCAGTTTCAATTGCCTGCTCGAGGAATCGGTCAATCAACATCGGAAATTCGGGTGTAATTTCTATGGCTTCTTCGGCGTATTTTCGCAAGTTTACCTCATCATAAATAACTTCCATGCCTCTTCCGCCTAAAACAAACGATGGCCTGACCATCAAAGGATAACCAATGCGATTGGCAATCTTAATCGCTTCATCAAGTGAGCGCGCGGCATCACCATCAGGCTGAGGGATATCTAACTTTTTAATTCTTTCTCTAAAATATTCTCTGTCTTCGGCAAGACGGATGCTTTCCGGGGAGGTTCCTAAAATTTTTACGCCATTATCTTTTAATTGTTGAGCGATGTTTAAAGGAGTTTGTCCGCCGAATTGCACAATTACGCCTTCAGGTTTTTCTTTTTCGTAAATTGCCAGCACGTCCTCAACGGTTAAGGGCTCAAAATAAAGTTTGTTCGATGTGTCGTAATCGGTTGAAACGGTTTCAGGATTGCAGTTTACCATTATGGATTCAATGCCCTCGTCACGCAAAGCAAAAGCAGCGTGAACGCAGGTATAATCAAACTCGATACCCTGGCCGATTCTGTTTGGGCCACCGCCTAAAATCATTACTTTCTTTTTGTCGGACACAGGAACTTCGTCTTGGGCGTTATAAGTAGAGTAATAATAAGCCGCGTTATCTACGCCGCTTACAGGAACGGCATTAAATTTTTCTTCTTTGCCTAAAGCGATTCTTCTTTCGCGCACGGTTTTTTCTTTTACGCCGAAAAGTTCTCCTAAATACCGGTCAGAAAATCCCCACTCTTTTGCTTTTATTAATTTCTTATCCGGCAGCTCGCTCCATTTCAATTTCAATAACTCCTCTTCGTAATCAACCAGGTC
>JBAZGZ010000052.1:0-9145 GCA_041652615.1 Candidatus Omnitrophota bacterium
GATAGTACTCTTAAATATGTTTTTTGGCATTATATTGATGAATAAAAAGTCTACTGTTGCCACCCTGGAAAAACGATACAAGATCTACCAAGATCTTCAGGGAGAAATAAAGGGCTTAAACGAAAACATAGCTTATTCGAACCGGGAGGCTGCGCTTATAGAAAACTTTTTCCCAAAAAAATTCTCTTGGTCGGAAAAATTACTGGAGCTTTCAAAGAAATTGCCTGAGGAAATATGGTTCCAGCGCGTGGCGATAAGCACCTATAAAGATAACGGGATGCTTAGGATTAAAGGCTCGGTGGCTAATTTAAATCTCGAAGAAAAACCTCTTTCAATTTTGAATAGATTCATAAAAACTATCAAAGCCGACACTTCTTTTTCTGCAAGTTTTTCAGACATAAGGCTTGCTGACGTAAAATCTACAATTCTCAAAAACAAGGATGTGCTGGAATTTAATTTAGAACTACCGGTTAAAAAATAATTATGGCTATAGATTTTAATAAAAAACCATCAAAGAAATTACCGATAAATTTACTTATAAACATAGGTATAGCAGTAGGATCTATCCTCTTTTTTGTTATCGCCTGGGTATTAACGATAAACCCAAAAAAAATAACAATGGCAAATCTGGAAAAAAAAGCTAAAATAATGTCAGTAATTACTGATACGCAAATATCGACCCTGAAACAAGATAAAGTCACTCTCACCACGACCAAAGATGACGTTGCGGGCAAAATAGCTTCCCTAAAAAATGGACTTATTGAAGAAAAGAACATTTCGACATTAATGGAAAGATTTGCACTAAACGCGAGAAAACGGAACCTAACCTTTAGCTCCATAAGGCCTTCTATGCCGGAAACGATAACGGTGCAGGAAGACGAAAAATCTAGAGGGAAGGATCCAGCTATTTTATTAAAAATGGAAAAAACTTCGATTGCCCTTGAGCTGGAAGCAGGGTTTTTTGATTTTCTGGGCTTTTTGTGGGACACAGAACATGTTGATCAGTATCTAAAAACTGCGGATCTCTCCATCGAAACTAACCCACAAAAAGGAGCTTTACGCAAAGAAAGGCTGACCCTAAACGTATACCGTTTGTTGGAAGATAAAAAATGAAAAGAAAAATTCTTAAAAGCCTAATATTTTTTTTCGGAATAACAATGATATCTTTAAAGGTGAGCAACTCTCAGGCGAACTACGAAACAACCAAGCTACGGGATCCTTTTGCGGCACCTGAAGGCCTTGAACAAACAGCGGAAGAAACCGGGCTCAGCAGAATACCGTTTACCGTCGAACTCAAAGGTATCATTATGGAAGGTAATAAAAAATATGCCGTATTGAATGATAATATCGTAAAAGAAAAAGAGAGCTGGCGTGGAATTACCATAGAAAAAATAGAAAAAGACTACATAAGTGTTATTTATGGCGGAAAGCAGATAAAAATACCTTTTATTAAAAAGGAAGGTTGAAATGAAAAGAAAGGCTAAAATGAAATTTATTACCACGCTCCTTATTTCAGCATTTATCCTGAATGCTTTTGCGCAGGAAAATCCTATGCCGGAAGAACCTCAACAAGTTGACAATCCGGAACAAATTTTACCCCCTGAACAGCCCGCATGCCCGGGCCCGCAGCTGACCAGAACTCCGGAAAAAAGAACCGAAAGTATAAAAAACGAACCCGTAGTCAAAGGTGACCAATCCAAGATCTACCTTGACTTTAGGGATACCGACATGAAAGAAGTAGCCAGAATTTTTTCTAAAATATCCGGCGTAAGTATATTGGTAAGTGAAAACGTTAAATCAAAAGTTACATTAAACATAGAAGGGGTACCTTGGGAAAAAGCCCTTGAACTCATCCTTAAAACCTATGGCCTTGCCTCCATAAAAAAAGATAACTTTATTATAATTGTTACTTACAAAGAAGTTCAGGAAGAACAAGATCAGGTCCCCTTAACAACTAAAATCATAACTCTGAATTTTGCTAACCCTGATGATACAAAAACCTACGTAAAAGCAATACAAACCAAACGCGGAACAATGGAAAGCGACAAAAAGACAAATTCTCTTGTTATTACCGACACACCCGAGGCAATCGAACGTATAGAAAAAATCATCTCCCAGCTTGACAAAAAAACACCACAAGTGTTGATTGAAGTGTGGATGATTGATAAAAGCTTACTCAACGATTGGGATTTTGGCATCGACTGGCAAGTCCAGGACAAAAGTTCTCCTCAGTGGGATCCTGCGGCTGATCCAGCAGGAACCCCTCCAATAAACTCAAAATATACTTATCCTGCTTCTGTGACACAATCAATCGCGTCAAGCAGCGCGAATGATCTTGTAATAAACTACGGAAAATCTTTAATGAACTACTTGAGGCTCGGCGGCACACTACGCGTCCTCCAGGAAGACACAAATACCAAAGTTTTAGCTAATCCAAGAATTTTAACCTTAGATAATGTTTCCGCAGAAATAACCATCACCGACCAAATCCCTTACACAAATGTTTCTGACTCAACGCAGAGTGCCAATACCATAACATCTACACAATTTAAGGACGCAACAACCAAATTAACCGTAAAACCGCATATTACTCCCGATAACAATGTAATTATGGAAATCGCCACGGAACAAGGATTTAAAAGCGGTGAAGTCATAGATGTTAATGGCACGCAGCCGATAATCGCTACAAGGAAAAGCACCAACACTATGATTATCAAAAACCAGGAAACTGTTGTATTAGGTGGCTTACGCGCAAGAACGAGTTCAAAACTAAAAAAGAAGATACCTCTCTTGGGTGATATACCCGGTATAGGAAAGCTCTTCTTTCAGAGCACTTCCGATAGCGATACCATACGCGAATTAATTATTTTCGTTACTCCGATAATCGTGCGAGATGAAAGCTTGAAAATGGAAGAAAGAGAAGAAGGTTCACTAAAAGAAACCATGGAACTATTGCCGCCAAAAACAAATAAGTCAAAAGAATCCATACTTAAAAAACTTGATCCGCAAGTTACCCCCAAGGAAAGAACAACTCTCTTTGGCTGGTTTAATAAACCAAGTCAGAAACCTGAAGCAAAAAAAGAAAGCGCCTCCTCCTCTACCCAGGCTGTTCTTAAAATGAATATCCCTCCAGAGGAGACTAAAAAACTGGCCCCAAAAACAAACATAAACATCCCTTTGGTACCACAAAAAAGCGAACCGAAGCTGGATAAAAAAATCCCAGATAAAACAATAAAAGAAGAAATAGTGCCGGACTTTAAGCATCTAAAACTTTTACCACTTAAAACCCCAAATGAAGTATTGTAAAGTAATTTTATTTTTGTTTACCGTTGTATTTAGCGTAAATGCCTTTGCCTTGACCGCAAAGGAAAAAACCTCTGAAAGTTTTGCATATTACTATTATCAAAAGAAGCACTATTCGCGCGCAATCGAAGAATACAAAAGCATATTAAAAAATAGCCCCAGGAATGAAAAAATCCGTTACAACCTTGCCTGCCTCTATGTAATGACCAAGAACTATCCATCCGCAATAAAAGAGTTCAAGGCAATCATAAAATCACAATCCCCTCTAAAAAAGGATGCTCTTTATAATCTTACGGTAGTTTATGGAAAGTATCTTAAGGATAAAGAGGGTGCATCAAAGTATTATGTTCAATTCAAGAAAATGCAAAAATAAGAATAAATATGGCAAAAACACTTGTAGGCATAGACATCGGGAACTGTTCAGTTAAAATAACGGAATTAATCAAAAAAGGCAAGGTTGTCACTTTAAACGCCTGCGGATTAAAAACCTTTCCTGCCGGCGTATCAAGCGACGAACAAATAAAAGCGCTAAAAGAACTCCATAAAGAACTGGGGATAACCGAAAAAGAAGTAAATATCTCCGTTTGCGGAAAAGACATAATCAGCCGCTACGTTATCTTCCCTCCTCTCTCAAGGGATGCTTTGATACGTTCTCTAAAATTTGAATTTGAAAAATATATCCCTTTCCCTTTAAATGACTGTGTGGTAGACATAGACATTTTCGACAAAAGGCCCGATGGGCGCCTTAATGTTCTGATTGTCTCGGCAAAAAAATATTTCATACAAGAACGCCTGAACCTTCTTAAGCAAGGAGGTTTTATACCAAAGTTTATCAATATAGATTCCCTGTCTCTCTATAAAACTTTTACGGAAAGCCCTTATTTTGTCAAAAATAGTTCGTTTATACTGCTTAACCTCGGCTATCTTATTACCAATATGCTTATCGTAAACCAAAAAACTCCTGTTTTCTCAAGAGACATACACATCGCAGGGCAAAATTTCACTCACGCTATTTCCGAAAGAATGGATATGTCTCAGGATAAAGCTGAAAACTTAAAATGCAGCCCTCAAGTTAACTCTTTACTTGAAACCACTCTGGCGCCTGACCTAAACGCGCTGGTAGATGAAATTACTCTTTCTATAGAATACGCCAGAAAAAATTATGACTTAAAAGAAATAAAATGTGTGTATATAAGCGGCGGTTCTTCAAAATTGAACGGCCTTGATAAATTTTTTGAAAACAAATTAAAAATACGGGTTGAATCATGGAACCCGTTTGTCACAATCAAAAAAATAAAAAATTTTGAAATCCTTGAAACCAGCTATCCGGACTTAACCTTGTCGCTCGGTATCGCTATGAGCCAATAACATGAATTCCACCCTTCCAAATCAAAATATGTATATCTGTAAAAATATGGGAAGGCTGGGACGAAGAAATAGTTTGCTAAAAATGTTTAAAAAAGGAAGGGCGGGGTGAAGGAACGAAGAAGATTTGTCAGGATCCCGGAAAGCTCAGAGATAACCTACCGAATCGTATCTGAAACAAGAACCGAACATTTTATCACCCAAAACATAAGCAGAGGCGGCGTTCGATTCTTTGTCCATGAATTCATCCCCCAGGGTACTCTCCTTAAAATAAAATTAAAACTTAAAAAAACATGTTTTAGTTTTGAAGCGTTAGCACAAGTAAGGTGGATTGAGGAAGATACGTTCAGCGAAAGATTTGAGATTGGGGTGCAATTTATCGACATTTCACACAACAGCACAAAATACCTTCTTCACTACATCGACACTCTATTGAAACCTGAAGCATAACACCACCAAAAAAGCTTCTGCAACCCTCACCTTTTATTCTTCCGTCTTTGCCTTAAAATACTCTTTGCTTATCGGCCGCCAACTATTTTGTCCGGTAAACCCCAGGACTCCTTCGTTAGATGTGGGGCTTGCTGTGGGGAAATTTCCGTCATAGGATTGCACGGTGCTAGGAGAAGTTATTGAAGAAAGGGAATTTTTGGGTGCTTGACGGTCTCTATAGCTAAACCCGCCTGAACAGGTAGTTGTTGTACAATACTCCTCGTTAGTTAATTTAGCCTTATAGTCATCCTCACAGGAATAGCTGGTGGTAGCGCAGTTAGAAAAATTAATGAAAGCCCCAACGAGACTCCTTGAGGCTGTGGTGTAAATTGCTTTACCGGAAGGCTCTGTGCCACTTTGATATTTCCAGTTCTCCAGGGTCTCGATATCATAAGGCGTAACAAATAAAGAATTATAACTATAGGAAGATTTATCTACATTATTAGGAAAAGTAGTTGTACCGTCAATGTCGGTATGTTCAGCAACATAAGTGCTCTGAAGGGATGTTCGTTTAGTTTGAATATCTCCCCTTAAAGTATCCCCCATTCCTTGATAATAAGAATAGTCTGCACCGCTGGTGGTTGTATAAGTATCATCTACATAATCCGCGTTGACCCACACCTCATTAGCCCCGGTAGCGCTGGTCTGATCACCGGAAATACCGTTATAGGAAACAATCTTACCGTTTATATCTTTTGTGACTGACACCTTAATATAAGGGTAATTTATATAGACTGTCGGGTCAGGAAGGGTATTAGCGCTAAAGGCATCGGAAAGGGTATAAACTCTCTTATCAGTAGCGATATTTGAAATTTTCCAGTTTTGCGTATTATAATCTCCTTTTAAATAAACACTCTCTTCAGAGACAAGCGTAAAGACAGCGGTTTTATCGCCTGAGCTTGTGCCGGGAAGGTCATTTGCATTAGATAACATTACCGGAACCTCCGAATACAAGACTCCGTTTGAAAAAGAAACTTTATCAGAGTTAATTGCTGCTTTCATCTTTCCCACGTCTATATTAACGACAGTGATTGATTCCTCGGTTTTCCAGTTATAAAAAGTATCCTCGGAAGCAAATTGTTCGCCAGCTTCAAGGCCGGAATTTAGCGCGTTGACAATGTCTGACGGGCTCTTCGTACCGTTTAAATATATCCCGGCAGCCTGAGCTTTTATTTTATAGGCGCTATCTCCGGTTGATGTGGTATAAAAAAGATTGCCCAGGTATGGATTTTTTTTATCCACGCCGGAATCTATTACACCGGTAATATTTTTCTGAGAAAGCATATCAAGGTACGTTGTAAAGCCTTCCGGCTGTTTTTGACTGTTAAAGGCTGTGGTTTGGCTGGTTGATTTACCGGCAACTATATCGCCGCCGTAGCTATAATCGCTTTTAAATTCGCTGTTGGCATCAAAACCGTCACTCCAGGCATAGCTTGTGCCAGAACCTACATGATAACTACCGCTGGAATAATAGCTAAACATTTTGTCGTAATATTTTATATTATCAGGGTTGGCAGAGCAATTATCATAACAAGCACTGCAAGCAGCCCAACAAGTATCTTCACAACTATCGCGATTCGTGACGCAAGGATCATAACAGGCTTTATACTGAAGATAGTCCTCGGTTTCTCTGCAGGCTAACCTACAGGCTGAATCAGTGCAGGCGTAATAACAAGCGATATAATTTTTATAATAATCGGTCTCTCTGCAAGCGTAATAACATTGGTAATATACATCATAACAGTCATCATCACATTTATAAACTTCGTCACCATCACATACGGCGCTATAGTTACATTTACTATAACACATGTCGCTTGTTATTTCCCCGGTTTCATAATCCTGCGCTTTTACATAGTCTGAGCCATGCACTCCGCCGGCATCGTTGTAACAATCATCAGTAGTACAGGCATTACCGTCTTTATCCTCTTTCACATATCTCCAGCCTGTGGTTGGAGTACCGCTGGCTGCTGATGCGTTACAGGAAGCACTGCCCGTAGCACAACTTTCGGTTACATAGAAGGTTACCGGATTTTCAGTGGAGTTTGAAGATACATATTTATTATCCCAGGTATAGCTTTGAGGAAGGCTTCCGGGAAGTTCGAACCAGGCGCTATTAGAACTGCCGTCAGAGGTTGTGTATGGTTTAAAATAAACATCTGCTCCTTGATAGTAACCGGAAGTACTTGTCGAAAGATGTAAAGTACTTTCTGAAAGATAATACCGATTTACAGTAGACGCCAAAGAAGAATTATAGCCGCCATATGTCCCATCTGATCTGAGATAGCTGTATGTTCGTTCGGAAGCGTCTGGATAATAAGAGCCATAATTTGTTTGTTTGCCATAGAAATAAGTTTCATCTCCTCTAAAGATTAGCGGGTAGGAACTGCTACCATAATTGCCCCAGTTGCCAGCCACATAACTGGCATACGACCAGCCAGCAAGGCTGGTAACTCCATTGGTGTCAGTAGACCAATATCTAAATGGTCCGGGTGAGATAGCTTCTCCGGTTGTAGTTTCGTAGTGATTTGAATTAAGGGAGGGGGCTGGCGCCATACCGTCTATTGCTGCAGCCAACTCTGATGAACTTATGACTCCATCGCCATTTGTATCTTGTGCGTCAAATTTATCTAATATATGCGGTGCCGGGTATTGGTATCTTAAGTCGTATTTAATGGTTCCTGAAGCAGTCATTTGGGCCATGTTATTGAAACGTATGCCGTAACTAGACGGTTGGAAAACAAGATCTCCATTACTATGCACACTTCCTCCTTTTAAGTCATAGAGCTTTGAACCGGAAAAAGTAAGGCTTTTGTTTGAGAACATTGCGTATTTATACATTGGTGATGGCGAGTGTATACATTCAAGGTATTGGGCTTCCTGGGGATTAGCTGCATCACCTTTATAAACCTGGATGTACATATGAACATTTCCGGATACAACGTTAACTTTTGCTTTAATGTTAAAGCCGTTATCACTGAAAGAATAGAAGTTTTCGGTAATGGCTGCTCCGGCAATTGGAAAACGGATGGTAGAATCATAGGTATCGCGGGTATCGCTTGTAGTGTCAGTGTCCCAGTTATTGACTGCGGGGCCGTGGTTTTCTTCCCAAAGAAGAATATTTCGTGCTGTCTCTAGCGCATAGAGCCCGCGTAAACCGTTTTCATAGTGCTGGTGAATTACTCTGTCGGCAACATATTGGTAGGTGGCAAGAGAAACAAAACCTCCCAGGACAATTAAGACAAAGAGGCTCAAGATTAAGGCTATTGCTCGTTTTGGCTTTAGCATAAATAATGTCCCTATGAAATGCATTCGTGTTCCGGCTTAGAATGACTAAACTAAAAATATGCCTCACCAGTAACTACCCCAAACAAACCAGAGATCGCTACTACTCTGATGTTTTGGCGTCAAAATAAACTTTACTTATCGGCCTCCAGCTGTTCTGGCCGGTAAAACCTAAGACACCCTCTGAAGATGTTGGGCTTGCTGTCGGGAAACGGCCATCGTAGGATTGAATGGTATTTGGAGAAGTATACTGCCAGCTAAGATATCCCACTGGTGCTTTACGGGTTCTATAGTCAAAACCATAGTTACACGAAGCTTTAGTGCAATATTCACTGTTATCTAAATCAGTTTTATATTCATCGTCATAACGGGTGTCAGAAGAATTATAAAAGTTTATAAAAGCGCCTTGCTGGCTTCTTGTGGCTGTGGCGTAAGTTGGCTTTCCGGAAGTATCTGTGCCTGTCTGATACCTCCAGTTCTCTAAAACATCGACATCATAAGGGGTAATGAATAAAGAATCATAATTGTAGGAAGCAGCATCAACGTTATTAGGAAAAGTAGTAGCGCCTTCGGCATCGGTATGAGACGCAACATAGCTGGTTTGAAGGACATTCTTTTTGCCGATAACTGTGCTTGTGTCAGTATTGTTGGTTATATCATCCCCTCTTAAAGTAGTATCCATACCCTGATAATACAGATAAGT
>JBAZGZ010000053.1:0-9039 GCA_041652615.1 Candidatus Omnitrophota bacterium
AATTTTTCGCTGGGAGCGTACATAAGAAAACTGTTTACAGGCATCCTGAATGCTGATGTATTAAAACTCCAATTATCACTGTAAAAGGAAGGTTGGACGCCTGCGGAAATATATGTCTTATCGATATTAAAAAAAGGCAAGATAACGTCTAGCCCGGCAGTTAATCCTGTTAAATGAGACGGCAAATCAAGGGCCTGGCTATCACCTATACCGATATACTCGCTACCCAAAGACAGGGTAATTGGAAGTTGGTCAAATAATTTAAATTCATATGAATAGTCAAAACCCGATTCAACAAGGCTAATACTGCCGTTATTGGATTTTGATTTTGAAGAAGGCATATAAGTATAGTAGCTTTCAAATTCATGTTTTCCTGCAGGAGTTTTTTCTTGCGGATTTAACGGCAATACTCTTTCTTCTTTGGGATTAAGGTTTGTTTTTTGTAATTGATCAATGATTGCTGCCGGGATTGAATCAGATTTTTTTTCCGCCGTCACAGGAAGAATATTGACCTGGGTAAACGAAATAGAATAGGTACAGAGTAAAATAAACAATAAATTTATTACAATCTTTTGGCTTATCATTGTGCCTCGCATTATGATAAAATATTATACAAGAGATTCTTCACTTTGTTTAGGACAATTCGCGCTGTAATTTTTCCTGCGCCGCTATCGGCTTGGATTCTTAATCTCATTACCCCGCCTCACAGAAAATGTTGCAAAATTCTCTTCGATAATTTTGCAACGTTCGGCGGGGTTAATTCACACTATCATTCTTCTGTGTGGGTACACACAGAAGAATGATGTGTTCATTAATTATACCAGAAATTTTTCATTGATAAATGATTTGACTGGATTATTTTAACGAGTTAAAATCCTTACGCGGATTCAACCAGATGTCTTTATCCGCGGCATCCGTAGCTATCCGTGACATCCGTGTTTATAAAAATGAAAAACAAAAAATTATTTCTGATAATATTCTTTATAACCATAACTTTGTTTGCCTACGCCTATACCCTTCCAAAAGTTTTTAAATTCGACAAGAAAAATGCTCTTAACGAGTGGCAGGAAAAAATATTTAAAAATAGGGTACTATACATAGTCGAACCGGAAAAGAATGGCGGCCAGCTCTTGGCTAAAAGTAAAAATGCCTGTTCAGGACTCTTCTATAAAATAAGATTTGACTCAAAGCGATACCCCATGATTAGCTGGAAATGGCGGGTAATAAAGTTCCCCGAAAAAGATTCCCCCAGAGGCGCATATGCTTGGGCAAGAGAAGAAAGCTTATGGGATAAAGTTCTTGTTGCACTGCGTATTAAGCCGCCTCTAAAAAAACCAATGGTTTTGCCTGAAACAGCTAATAGCGCTAAAGGCGGCTGGCTAGAGCGAGACGATTACGCGGCAAGAGTATATGTAATATTTCCCAGCTGGTTCTTCCCAAATACAAAATGTATAGAATATGTTTGGAGCGAAAATTTACCCAAAGGCCAGATAATGACAAGTCCTTATTTCGCTAATATAAAATTAATTGTAGTTGAATCGGGTAAAAAGAATACTGATGAGTGGGCTTACGTAGAAAGAAATATTTATAATGACTACAGGAGCGCGTTCGGGCGCAGCCCATCAATTGTCGGAGCAATAGCTTTGATGACGGACACGGATAATACAATGTCCACCGCGGAAGCTTTGTATGCCGATATAAAAGTGGGGTATAAAAATGACTAAAATTAAAAACAGACGAAGACAGATATTTGCGAACATTTTACACCGCCAGACTTTTATGCTGGTATTCCTTGCAGCGCTCTTACCGGCGATAATTGTTACAATCGCCCTATATTATCTTATATTTGGCATAACTTCTACGGAAGCAGGCTTTCCCGAAATGATCGCCTACACCATAATGCCTGCCGCAAGGCGAGTAACGTGGATTCTATTATTAACCGCGCCGATTACGATTTTTATAATACTTTTATTTGCGCATAACATCACTCACAGAATAATCGGTCCGTTTGACAGGATAGTTGAAGAGCTTGACTCGAGGATAACAGACAAAAAGAAAGGCCCCATTTCAATAAGAAAGACTGATAAATTCAAAATACTCATAGAAAAGATAAATAAGCTTCTTGAAAAGATAAAGTTCCCGGTGGATTAATGGCAGCTGTAAGCCGTAAACTTTAAGCCTTAGGCTTTAATTCTGAGCTATCCCCTAAAACACATTTTGAGTCCAGAGAAAAACCTAGATTCCAGTAAATACACTCTACATTCGCGTTCTCGGTAATTTTTATTTCCGCTTCCGCGTCCAGTGTTACAACCCCATGCCATATCCCTTTATACAGAATAACCGGCCTGTCTAAACAAAAACAAGAAATATCTTTTAGATCTTTTTCTTTGGCAACATAAAGAAGAGACTTCCCGTACACAGGCTCAAAACTTTCAAACGTCCCGGGGTGCTGCTCTAATTTATTTATACTTTTGTCCCTGACGATCAAATAAGCTATCCGCCAACCGACTGGTTCTTTCTCCTCTAACACTATATGAAAAAGATTTTTTTGCTTATCGTGCGAATCTTTATAAGGATGATGTATAATGTGCCCAAAAGATTTAAAATTTTGAGCGGTGAGTTTCTTTATTGTCATTAAATCTCCTTTTTAATGAGCACATCATTTTTTCAAAGCCCCAAGGCGTCAGAAAAAATGATAGTGCGAATTAACCCAGCATTTATTTTCATATTTACTAATTCCTATGCGGAAAATAAGTGCTGGGTTAAATTCAGCCTAATCCCGCTCCTTTGTCTTATTCTTTCAGAATATGTTCAAAGGGGCGGGATTGGCTTCATTTAACGTTTAAAATCACTCAAAGCCATCCACCAATCAGTAACTTTATTTTTTTTTGCAAACTGCCATAGCTCTCTTGCGGTTTTTGTTTTAAGAAACTGCGGTGCTTTTTTGGTAAACTTTATTGCCTGAGTAAAACCCTGTTCATGGTATTCTCTTGCCTGGATAAGGCATTCCAAAATATCCGCATCTCTTGCGATAATACTCTCTTTAGATTTTTGCTTCCGGTATTCTTGATGCAGCTTGGTTAACTCGCCTTTTAAAGCTTTTGGCAAATTGCTTATTTGCTCCATATAAGAACGATCCTCAGCTTTTTCTGTATTTATATAACGCTGGGCCATCTTATGTAAATCGGTTATACGCGCTTCCGAAATATCATTCAACAATGTCATCAGAATAACTTTGTGAACAGACACCTTCTCGATGGCTGCCAGCAAATAACCGATTATGGCGCAACGAAAACAATGCTCGGCTACTGTTTCGGAGTTTTTTATGCCCAGCACCGACCATCCCGAACGGGTTACGCTCTTTAGCATCCCCGCCTCAGAGATAAACTGCATGACTTTTTTAATATCTTTATTTTTCATTATTTTTTCTGTTTATTTACTTCATAACAAAAGATTGCGCAAGCTATGCTAACATTATAGCTTAAACTCGCTTCACCCATCGGTATCGTAGCTTTTATATCTATATGTTTGTCTACGCCGTAACGCACGCCTTCGCCTTCTGAACCAAGTACGATCCCCAAAGGAAAAGGCATATCTATCGAACTCAAAGATTTCGCGCACTTATCCAGAACCGCACCCATTATCCAATAGCCGCTTTTTTTTGCATTGATAATCGCGCCGGAAATATTAGATACCATAGCGACCGATATATAGTTTTCCGCTCCCTGCGCGACATGCAAAACTGTTTCAGTTATACCGCAGGCTTTATATTTTGGGATAATTATGGCAAACCCGCCGAAACAAGCAGCACTGCGCAGGATTGCGCCAAGATTCTGAGGATCATAAACTCTATCAAGAAAGACAAGAACGCGCTTGGAATCGTTTTGCTCATTTAATAATTCATCGAAATCCGTGTATATAAAATTTTCTACTTCAGCAATGATCCCTTGAGTATGCTGCGTGCGTAAAATTTTTGACAATCTCTCTTTGGAGATACGCTGCGAAGGTATTTTTTGAGCACGTATCAACTTCTCTATATAACCCTCAGCAAAATTATCCTCAAAGAGAATAGTTTTTATTGTGCGAGGATTTTTTTTCAAGCGTTCGATTACTGAATTTTTTCCGTATAAAAACATATGCTTTTTCCTATTTTATCCGTATTTGATTTTCATAATAACAATCAATATAGCGAAAACTAACGTAAACGCATTGGCCAATATTATCGGTAATTCTTTAAGCAGGATACCGTAGATTAACCATAAAGATACGCCTAAAGAAAATAACGAAAAAGTAATCAGAGATAAGTCTTTCGTATGCTTTGTCTTAACGACCCTTATAAGCTGCGGCAGGAAAGCAGCAGTAGTTAAAACGCCAGCGGCTACGCCTACAATAAAAATTGTCATAATTACATACCTCAATATATAGGAAATACTTGTAGGGAACGGTCGCGACCGTTCCCTACAAATCGGGAATACATTATAAATTTGCGATTATTCGCGTAAGGAAGCGCCTATTAGCGTTATTTTGATTCCGGCCAGAAATGATATTTTCTGGAAGATTGAGCGTCTATGGCGATATGCCGGTCGGGCGCAAATTTAAGCGAATCATTTATTGCCATATCGAAAGTATACAATTCTACGTGCTTACCGTACATTTCCTTTATCTCTTTGATAACCTCTACGAAATCAGAATCTCCTGAAACAAGAGCCGCTGTGTCGTATTGATTGGTAACGGCCTTTGAAAACATATCTACGGCAATTTTTACATCAAGCCCTTTCTGGACCCACTCACGATAAACACGCACAAGACGGCCAAGACGTATTTCAAAATAAGGTATACTAATTTTAAGCTTTTTTAAAAGTTCCTGCTGTTCATGATAGGTTTTAGGATTTTCGTCTTTGCTTAGCTCAGCGGAATAATAATAACAGCGTACGAGTTTACGCGGACCGGTTATCCATTTTATTATATTTTTCCATTCTATATCCTTACGGCCCACATTGTTCTTGGCACCAAGTTCCCTGATTTTCTGAACCACATATTCAGCATCAATAAAAATCATTATGCGTTCCATATTCCTCCTTTTGTATAGTAGAGAGTAGAAAGTAGATTGTAGAGAGAAAAAATTATTACCTTTATTCAATTAAAGATTTTAGGGTCTTTAAAAAATTATGGTTTTCCCAATCTCTCTGCTCTCTACCCTCTACTCTCTACTTTTAAGAATAATACTTTCTACTTCTCCCTTCGCATTTTTATTAACATATTTAATGGAAGAAAACAGACGGGCAGTTTCTTCGGAAAGGCCTTCCTTCTTATCCGGATCCCAGCTTTTTATAATTTCAAGAGTAGATTCTTCTATGTCCTCTCTTTCTTCCCCGTGCCATAATTTTAAAATCTCTTTTGCCGGCTGATTGATAAATACTATTTTTCTGTCTTTGAGAACCACTACTCCGTCCGTAAGCTCTCCTAAAATCTTCTCTACCTTTTGAACTGTTTCTTCCAAATCAAACTTTTCGTCAAGCGCTGCCTGTATTTCAAACTTCACTTTATCGTCGACAACTTTGGAAATAGTTTTGTTAAGTTCTTCTTTGGCTAAAGGATTATCGACAAGGCCCTGCCTTGAAATCTTCTCTAGTATGGGTGCTATTTTATCCGAAAGAGCTTCCATCTTTTTCTTTTTCTTTTCACCTAAAGCCCCCACACCCTCTTCTATAATCTGGCTTATCTCTTCGTCAGTAAAATTTCTCTTTGATAAAAGCTCTTTTATGAGCGGCTCATAGCGTACAGATACTTTCTTACGTTGAGTTATGCTTTGCGCAATCTTTGCCTTCATCGGACGGGTAATCTTTTCTTTAGAAACCCCGACAATAACGCTGGCTGCTTTAAGCCTATCAGCCACTTCAACATTTAAACCTGTAACTTCATTTAGAAAGGCCTGGGTGCCCTCTACCACTTGCAAAGTTTTCAACTGCTTTTCCATTTGAACTGAAAAAGTATTTATCTCTTTGGTATAAAAATCGGCTTTATCGTCCTCGATCGAAGCGGTCAACTCGTTTTTAACATATACCAGCTTATCCATCATCGAAGAAACAAACGATTCACTCATATCCATACCCACCCTATCTATAATTTTTATTGCCTCTATAAGACAATTAGCAACCTGTGTTGGATTTTCTTTTATCTTATCCAGGAAAGTTGAAGACGTGGTTTCTACCTGTAAGACTTGATCTATCAACTTAAGAAGCTGTTCTTCCGGACACTCCTGGGTTTCTTCATTTTCTTGGGCAACATCTCCTGTTTCTGCCATTATATCACCGCCATCGTCAACTTCAAAAACCTGCCCGTCACCGGCCTGGCCCTCTCCCGCAATTATTTTTTCATCTTTTCCTATTAATTCATATTTTACGGGATTGATCTCAATGGTTGTTATGTTAGCTTTTTTCGCTTGGACTTCAACACCACCGGCAGCCAAAACCTCTTCCGGCGAAGTGTGAAATATACTCAAAAGTTTTTTAAAATCGTCCTCACTAACGTCTTTTTTAAATCTTAAGCTTACAAGCCTGGTTTTAGCGAATAATTCCACCAACTTCTGCACTAAAAAATTCTTCTCCTCTAAAGGAATAAAGTTATATTTAAGTTTTCCTTCGGCGACAAAAAGCGAGATTTCTTCTTTATCCTTAAGAATCTTCTTAAGCAACCCAAAAGCCTGTTCTATAGCCTCTTTGGCATACATATGCTCTGTACCGAAATTATGAGTCTGAATAAATGCCCTGCTTAAGTGTATGGCGAATTGAGAAAAAAGGGCTTTCTCCTGGGGTGTAAATTGAAGCTGTTCTTTTTTAGGGTCGTGCGATGAAGGATTTTCCATTATTTGTTAAATTACCATATATTTTGCCCTAAGTCAACTGGTTGTGTCATGGTTATTAAGGCAGAGAAGACAGATAATATCAATCTACCTGTAGGGAACGGTCGCGACCGTTCCCTACAAAGATGCCCCTTGAAAACACAGACAAGAAATGATATATTTAAATTTAGTAAGGCAATTTTGTTAAACACAGATAGACACGCGTGAGATTTTTAGAAAGCATTGCAAGAGTTTATGATGCAGTGCAAAAAAAGAAGGTATAGTTTACCCCGTTAGAGAACTTTGTTCTCTAACGGGGTAGATAAATCCGGGAACGGCAGCATTATACCAAACCATCTCAAAAAAGGAGGGAAACGGGTAAAAAGCGTGTGTAAAAGCCCTCTATAAGATGAAGCTCCACGTCTTATAAAGAGCAAGGCATAAGGTTACGGAGCAAAAAGCCTGTATGTAAACACAGGTTAAATTTAAAGTTTACTAAAGGAGAATCAAAATGGAAGAGGAAAAAAAACTGTACATCGGTAACTTAGAATTTGGCGTCACAGACACTGATCTAAAAACGTTTATGGAAGAAAAAGGGCTTACCGTAAAGGAAGTTAAAATAATAAGCGACAAATTTTCCGGCAGATCAAAAGGTTTTGGATTTGCGGAGTTTGATACACCAGAGCAGGCACAAGCTGCGATAGATGCTCTTAACGGCCAGGAATTAAATGGCAGAGCGTTAAGGGTAAGCAAGGCTCAGAAAATGCGTCCGCGTAAAGAAGGTTTCGGCGGTGGTAATGGCGGCGGAGGCCGTGGCGGATACGGCGGCGGATTCAGAAAGTAAATAATCTTTAGAGGGTAGAAAAGAAGGCCGTTCCCTTTTCTACCCTCTTTTTTAATGAGCACAACATTTTTTCAAGCGAACAAAGTGAGCGTAGAAAAAATGTTAGTGCGAATTAACCCCGGCGAGGTCGTCAAAATTATCGAAGAGAATTTTGACGTATACAGCCGAGCCGGGGTAATGAGCTTTCGGCGTTCAAATACAACAGCGCAAAGAAAAAATGTTAGTGCGAATTAACCCCTGCGAGCCGGGGTAGTAAGGTTCCCTCCTTCAAGCACCAAGCAGCGTAGAATAAATCACAATATACAAACCACAAATTACAAACAATACACAATAAACAATTTCAAAATCACAAACCTATTTTTTTTGGTCATTGTAATTTTGGAATTGTAATTTGTTTGTGATTTGTAGATTGTAATTTGTGATTTTAAGGTGAGGCTATTCGTGCTTTTAAATCTCTGCGTCTTTGATCAACTTACGGTAATACTGAATACATTCCTGACAGGTGGGGCCTTTATGCTGCCACTTAGGATGGTCTTTTTTGATAAGATTTATGAGATATTCTTCTGCCTTAATATGCTCTAAAGCATGCTCTGAATGAATGGTTCTCGAGCAAAGCTGGCATTGATATGTTTTATCGTCCGATGCGATATTTTTATTTTTTACGTTATCCTCTTTTCCTTTTGCCGCGCATTTATTGCAAATTTCCGGATCAACACTCGAGCGCCTTATATTAAAAAACGCTTTACCTATGGCACTTAAAAAACCGTTCAAGGGAACCTTGCATATTTTACACCTTGTCATCCATTTCTCCTTCTTATAGAAGCGGATATCCGCGGATCAAAACGCGGATACGCGCCAGCGAATTACCGTGCGTAAATCTGCGTAAACATCCGCGGTAATCCGCTTCTATTTTTAATTATTCCATTGCCTTTATTGCTTCCTGGATTAAAGGCAAAATTGCCGTAACTTCATCTTTTGTCATTCTGCCTAATTTGGTAAACTGGAATTCTCCGTGAGCGTCTTTATTCTCTCTGGTAATCTGCAGTTTCTTCTGGCCCTTGTTGTATGAATATACGCTGATATCTAAACGCTGGTTTTCGGTTTCGTGAGATTTGGTAAAGAGACATTCATCAAGACTCGCATCATAAGGCATATAGTTTCCTCCTTAATGAGCACGTGATTTTTTCAAGCCTTGGTGGCGTAGAAAAAATCACAGTGCGAATTAACCCCGGCGAGCGCTGTAAAATTTTCACAGAAAATTTTACGCATCCCCTGCGAGCCGGGGTAATTAAATATTTCACAACCACAGATCAAGTGGGATAAAAAACAAAATAGTTTACGCTTTCTCGCCCCT
>JBAZGZ010000054.1:0-9001 GCA_041652615.1 Candidatus Omnitrophota bacterium
AAACGCTCAAAAAAATCTTAGTTCCTGTAATTGTTCTTACGAGTCTTGCCCCAGAAAAGGGTTATGCTGTGAATGTGTGCGTTATCACAGAGAAAACAATGAATTACCTGCCTGCTATTTTAATTCCTACGTCGAAAAAACTTATGATCGTTCAATCGAAAATTTTCTAAAAATAAATAAAGATAAATGAAAAAAAATACATCTCTTGCCATAATTGGTTCGGGGATAGCCGGGGTAAGTGCTGCTGTTTACGCAAAAAGAGCCGGACTTGATTTTACTCTTTTTGAGCCTGGGCCGGTAGGTGGGCAGCTTCTTCTTATGGAGAGTGTTGATAATTATGCCGGGGTAAAGGTTGGCACAAAAGGATATGAACTTGCAAAGACTCTTTCGGATGCTCTTTCGGAATTAGATATTGAAATCACCAGAGAAGAAATAATTAAATTCGAGGCGTTCGGGAAAGAAATCGTGATACATTCTCAGGAAAATAATTTTTCTTTTCAATCCGCGATTATCGCCACAGGAGCTTCGTTTAAAAAACTTAAAATTGAGGGCGAGGAAAGGCTTACAGGAAAGGGTGTTTCCTATTGCGCCATCTGTGACGGTTTTTTCTTCAGGAATAAGACTGTTGCTGTAGTCGGTGGGGGCAACAGCGCGGTTGAGGAGGCACTGTATCTTTCAAATATATGCAGCAAAGTTTATCTTATTCACCGTCGCGGCGAGCTTAGGGCTATTGATTATTTGCAAAAAGAGCTTTTCAATAAAAAAAACGTAGAGGTTATTTTTAATGCCTCGATAAAAGAATTCAAAGGAAATGATTTGTTGGAGGCAATTACCATAAAGAATATAAATACTAACGAGGATAAATCTATTCCTTTAAATGGCTTATTCATTGCTATAGGAGTAAAACCTAATACGGAATTTCTGAAAAATGCTATTTCTCTCGATAATCTGGGTTTCGTCTTAACTGATCAAGAAATGAAAACAAATCATGATTTCATATTTGCGGTTGGGGATTGTAGAAAGCGTCCATTGAGGCAGCTCGTTACCGCAGCGGCAGAGGGTTCAATCGCTGCTTTATCTGCGTATAAATACCTTAAGGGCGGTTATGTAAGTGCGTAAGCTAATATATAAAAAGATTTCGCTTATCATTAAGATTTTTATCAGTCTTGCCATACTTTTTGTATTGTTCAAGCTTGTTCCCTATAGGGATCTTCTTGATGTTTTTAAGCATTCTAAAAAAATATATATACTTCTTGGATTTATTGTCTTTTTGTCGGTGCAGTTAATCGCAATTTTACGCTGGCAATTTTTACTTCATTCGCTTAAGGTAAAAGTTTCTTTTAGGGATGCTTTCGGTACGTCATTTGTCGGGCTATTTTTTAATCTCATATTTCCTTCTTTTGTTGCCGGAGATGTTTTTAAGGGGTTTAGCATTTCCGCTTCTCACGGAGAGGCAAAGAAGGTTGCTTCAAGCGTTCTTATGGATAGATTCAGCGGCGCAGTCGCTCTTATGTTTATTTCTTTTTTTTCTTATTTTTTCGGCAGAAAAGTTTTTAACGAAAAAGAAGTTTCTTTGTGCCTGATCTTGTTATGTTTATTGATAGGATTTTGCTCCCTTGTGATTTTCAGCAAAAGATTTTTTTCATTAATAGTCAAATTACTGGGAAATTTTTCATTTAAAGATAAACTGATTAATTTTCATGAGCATCTTTATTTCTTCCGGAAAAATCCTTCCGTTTTTTTAAAGAGTATATATTTTTCATTGCCGGTTCAACTGCTTACCTGCGTTACATTTTATATAACTTCCAAAGCCTTTGGGATGCATATGAGTATAATTTATTTTTTTATTCTTGTCCCTATAATTATGATGATAGCGCTAATTCCTATAACTATAGCCGGTGCTGGAACGCGTGAGGCAGCAGCGGTTTATTTTTTCTCTTTAATCGGAGTTGAAAAGAGTGTTGGCCTTGGGCTTTCGCTTTTAAACCTTGCTTTTACAATATTGGTAGGATTAGCCGGAGGGATATTCTATGTTACTGTATATAATAGACGGCTTCAACCTCGTTCATAAAATACCTTCTGTCAGGGGCTCAGAGAGCCCTCAATTTGAACTAATCCAGTATATTAAAAAAAATAAATTAGGCGGAAGCTTTAGGAACAGCGTGGTAATAATCTATGATGGCATGCCTCAAGCTAATGTTGCCGGAGAAAGAGAATTCCAAATAATTTTTAGTCAAGGAAGAAGCGCTGATGAATTGATAAAGCAAAGAATAGACAAAATAAAAAGTAACGGGAAGTACCCTATTTCTGAAGTGGTTGTTGTAAGCGATGACAGAGAAATCCGCGAGCATGCGATAAAAAGCGGAGCAGTATCTTTAAGGACTATGGATTTTCTGAAAGTAAAAAAAGAAAGTTCAAAAGAATATAAGCAGGAGGACAAAGACATAAGTTTTCCTTTGCAGAGGGAAATTACTGAAGAGTTACGTAAAATATGGCTCAAGGAATAGAAGCGGATGCTCGCGGATCTAAACGCGTATAAACGCTAGCGAATTACCGTGTGTAAATCCGCGTAGATATCCGCGGTAATCCGCTTCTACTATAAAAAATAATGATGGGGTTTATTAAATTTTGAGGTACTGCAGGCGCGCGATTTGTAATGATCAGACAGTTACGTTCGTCTGCCGGTATATGGTTGTCGCATAAAGCAACGAATATTTTCATTGACCCCGGCCCCGGAGCTTTAGTGCGCTGCTCAAGCAGCCGGCCAAAGCTTGATCCGGGGAATTTGGATGCGATAATATTGACGCATAAGCACCTTGATCATTCCGGTGACGTTAATGTCATGATCGAGGCGATGACTGAGGGCGGGTTTAAGAAGCGCGGGGTTTTATTTGTTCCTCAAGATGTCCTGGGCGAACACGGGGTTATACTGACATATCTTAGAGATTTTCCGGAAAAGATAACCATTTTAGAAGAAGGTAAATTCAAGGTGGGGGATATCGATTTTGAAGTTCCTATAAAAAATATTCATCCGGTCCAAACTTATGGATTAAAATTTTCCATTGATAATCAAACTGTTTCTTTTGTTGCGGATACGGATTATTTTGAAGGGTTAGTTAATGCTTATAAAAATACAGATATACTTATACTTAATGTGGTATTCTATCAAAAAAGAGACGACATTCAGCATCTTTGCCTGGAAGAAGCACTGGAAATCATTCAAAAGATAAAACCCAAAAAGGCCATTATTACTCATTTCGGAATGACTTTGCTTCGGGCAAAGCCGCATATATTAGAAGATAGAATTAGAAAAGAATTAGGCAAAGATATTATTTTTGCCTATGACGGTATGAAGGTGGATATATCCTAATAGAATATATGTAGGGAACGGCCGTGACCGTTCCCTACTACATAAAGATTATTGTATAATTTAATGTTTATATTATAATAAACCTATGTCAAAAATATCACAAAGAAGATTTAAGCCGATAACTCTCAGCTCCGCTGCCATAAAGGAAAAGGGCCCGGTAAAAATTACGGTTATCGATTACGATGAGAACAATTTTCAGCAGAAAGAAGTAACTTCTATTGAAGAGTGTTCTGTGTATAGAGATAAGCCGACAGTAACCTGGATTAATGTTGAAGGTGTGCACCGGCCTGATACCTTAGAAAAACTCGCTAATTGTTTCGGCCTTCACCCTCTTATTCTTGAAGATATCAGTGATGTTGACCAGCGTCCAAAGATGGAGGATATGGATGATTATCTTTTTATGGTTTTTAAGATGCTTAGTTATAACTTTGAATATGCTGAAATAGAGATAGAACAGGTAAGCCTTGTATTTGGCAAAAATTTTGTAATATCTTTTCAGGAAACAGTAGGTGACATTTTTGATCCCATAAGAGAACGGTTAAAAGCCGGTAAAGGCCGCATAAGAAAGATGGGAGCGGATTACCTTGCTTATTCGCTTATGGATGCCACAGTGGATAATTATTTTAAAATACTTGATGAGTTTGGTGAAAAAATTGAATTTCTTGAAGAGGAAATAATATCACGGCCAGATCCATTGGTCTTAAAGGAAATTTATCATCTCAAGCGCGAGATAATTTTTCTGCGCAGAATTATATTGCCACTAAGGGAAATGCTGCGTTTGTTGGATAGAAGCGAATCAGGTTTGATAAAAGAGCCGATAAGAATTTATTTTAGGGATATCCATGACCACGTTATACAAGTTATGGATTCGATAGAAGTTTTCAGGGAAATGTTAACCGGTATGATTGAAATTTATCTTTCAAGTTTAAGTAAGCGTATGAATGAAGTAATGAAGGTTCTGACAGTTATCGCGACCATATTTATGCCTCTTACATTCGTTACCGGAGTATTCGGTATGAATTTCCGATATATGCCTGGCCTTGAAAGAGCTTGGGGCTTCCCAATAGCCATCGTAATTATGCTTGGTATAGGCGTGTATATGCTTCGTTATTTTAGAAGAAATAAGTGGATCTAATGAGCACATCTTTTTTTGTGTGTATTCACACAGAAAAATGATAGTGCGAATTAACCCCGCCGAGTGTCAAAAAAATATGGGACAGATTTTTTTGACATTCCCTGCGAGGCGGGGTAGCGCGAATAACAAAATTGTGTTTTAATTTGAAATCCGGCCCCATCGTCTAGCTTGGTCTAGGATGTCAGCTTCTCAAGCTGAACACACCGGTTCAAATCCGGTTGGGGCTGCCAATAAAAATACCCGTCTTCCTGACGGGTATTTTTATTGTAGTCTCCTTCCTGTTCGACTAGGGCACAACAGTGTTCCGGTTCGCCTCTTGTATTGTTTAGCTATTCTTACTAGATAATCTTTAGTCCCAACAATATTTTGTTTGTTTTGTTAGTAAGGCGGATGCAACAGAAGCCCTTCGGGCGCTTCGCCTTCGGCGAAGGTTGCATACTAAACGCTAGAATACAGATCTTCCTTAAAGCGTTTCCACGAACCCGACGTATGTCGGGTGAGTGAAATCCTAAAGTTCCTGCGAAGCCGCACCGGAGATTGCTTAAGAACGGCGGAGCAGAACGGTTGGGGCTGTTCTTCTTCGCCCATCGCCAAATTGAATCCGTTGGTAGGTTTTCACTTGATTGTAGATAAAGGCGCTCAAGGCTACACGAAGAATTGCCTCTTAAATCAGCTAATTTTCTTGATAATCGCCATATTTACCATATACTGTTACTTCTATAACATAGAGAGATAACCTTAGTGGTAATTGCTAAGCCCTGTTCTTCTTCGCCCTTCGCTAATCAAAATCGCCGGTAGGGCTTTGAAGGAACAAGCTCTCCTTCGCCTATCACTAATTTGAATCCGCTGGTAGGGCTTTGAGTAACTGGCGTTCTTCATCGCGGTGATAAATAATATTGCTGTGAAGTTCTACTGGAAGTTTTAATCCCTCGCAGAAATCCCCGGGCTTTAACCCTGGGAGGCTTCACTTATTGAAGAGCGCAGCAGAAGTGGTGCAAAGAAACTAGTTTTCAATCTGTCCGGATACTGCGCTTCTAAAAGCAGAAGAAATTCAAGAAAATTGGCCTTGCTGATAGCCTTATGTCACAGGCAGGAGATTTTCAGAGGTATAGGAAAATACTTTCTATACCATAAAAAAGAAGGGGCATGGGAAAAAGAAATAAACTTCTTAATGAAGTAAATGTTAGGCCACAAGGCAATGGTTTGGCCTCCTTTGGCCAAAGCCATATGCCGCAAGCCCATGGTTTGGCCTCCTTTGGCCAAAGCCAAGATTTGGAATTAAATGATGAATTCGTAGGTACCTTTAATTTAATAGAAAATACGAATGAGAGTATTTTTATTACCGGCAAGGCAGGCACCGGTAAGTCAACTCTCCTTAAATATTTCAAAGAAAATACCGCAAAAAATGTTGCTGTTTTAGCGCCGACCGGCGTTGCGGCCGTAAATATTGGCGGCCAGACAATACACTCTTTTTTTAAGTTTCCTCCTCGTTTAGTCCAGAAGGACAATATTCGCAAAAGACGCAACAGCGAAGTCATTAAAAAACTTGATACAGTCATTATTGATGAAGTTTCTATGGTGCGTGCTGACCTTATGGATGGGATTGATTATGCTCTTAGAATTAATCGGGACGAGATGGAACTGCCATTCGGTGGCGTCCAAATGGTATTTTTTGGAGATTTGTTTCAGCTTTCTCCTGTAGTAGAGAAGCAAGTGCGAGACATTTTAGAGCAGTTGTACGAGGGCCCGTATTTTTTTAACGCAAATGTTTTTAATGATTTGAAGCTGCGATATGTGGAATTGAGCAAAAATTACCGTCACTCCGATGCCCAATTTATTAATTTATTGAATAAGATTAGGAATGATACTCAAGGCAATGATGATCTTAATTTGCTAAATGAGAGAGTAAGGAAAATAATCCCGGGAGATTCGAATCAGTGTGTTATCCTGACGACCACTAATAACCGCGCCAATGCGTTGAATGAAGAAAGATTATCCGGCTTACCCGATGGAGGATATGAATATGAAGCCGCTATTACTAAAAAGTTTGAAGAATCTGCTTATCCAACGGAGTATTATTTGAGGCTTAAGGAGGGAGCGCAGGTTATTTTGATAAGAAATGATCCCGATAAAAGATGGGTGAATGGCACCATTGCAGAGGTTGCGGCGCTATCCCCGGACACTATAAAAGTTTCTATAAATGGGAGTATTCATGAGGTGCCAAAGTCAAGCTGGGAAAAGATTGAATACAAATATAATCGAGCTAGAGACAAAATTGAAGGAAAAGTAATCGGTACCTTTGAGCAATATCCGATAAAACTCGCTTGGGCAATTACCATTCACAAGAGCCAAGGCCAGACTTTTGATAATATTGTTATAGATTTAGGATCTGGCGCTTTTGCGCATGGCCAGGTTTACGTTGGCCTTAGCCGCTGCACTTCTCTGGAAGGTATTATTTTAAAAAGGCCGGTAACTGCCAATGACATTATTTTTGATGAAAAAGTTTATGAGTTTAGGAACAGATTTTTGAATTTAATATAAGGATATAAGAGATATCTTTCGTTAATTAAGTATGGAGCTAATGCCAAATCAAAAAAGAAGAAAAGACGTGCGATGTAATATTGTTGATACTGAGGTTGCCTTAGAGGCAATTACCAAGCTAAGTTCTTCTTCGCCCTTCAGTGATTTAATCCTCTGGCTCTGCTTTGCTCCTTTGGATTAAATACACTGGCAGAGCTTCGCAGGAGCCATTCTTTGAAGTTCTCCCGTAAGTTTAAACCGCCAATTCTTTTTTCCCTCAAAATCCTTGATATAATAAATTTATGTGTATATAATTATTTTGTTGTTAAAGATAGGAGGTTTTTTATAAAAAAAGCTATTTTTTTTCTTACCTTAATTATTATAATAATTTCCGCTGGTTCAAATTCCGCCTTGTTAGCTCAAACCAACGAACTTAAAAACGGTGAAACTATCACTATTGCTACCTATTACCCCGCCCCTTACGGTATTTATAAAAGCCTAAGGCTTTATCCGGATAAAGAATTTAAGCCTGCCGAAGCTTGTTCTTCCAAGGGAGAAATGGTTTACAATAATTCCGATAATCACGTATATGTGTGTGATGGCAGTAAATGGTCAAATTTAGCGATGCCGTTAGTGATATATGCCCAGGACAGGCCGATCCGGACAGTTAATGATGTTGTCGCAAGCCCTGAACCTGTTCCGACTTTTGATGGCGTAATGATATTACAAATACCGATGAAAGCGCAAGAAACAGTAAGGGTTAGTTTTTCCGGTATGATTAAGGGGCCCGGCTATACGGGTGTTTGGTTAACGTCAGGAGATGGTGAGCTTGTTTCCGGCTGGATGCCTTCTCCTTATATCGGAGCGCTGGGAAATGATTGGGTCCCGTTTAGTTTAGCAAGTTTTTGGAAAGCAACCAAAGATGGAGTGTTCACTTTTCAGCAAGGATTTTATAAACCGGATTTTATAAAGACAACGGCTAAAGATAATACAGTAACAGTTAGCGGCAGGTTTGCTTCTGCTGAAAAAGTATATTTGATGCCATCGGAATAAGTGATGTTTTTTTGTATAAAATTTAGCTAACTAAGAACATATTCATAATTAGTAAAAAAAAGGGGGTAGCGACATGGCTGGTAAGAAGATATTACTTGTGGATGATGACGAAACGATGCTTAAACTTTTTGGTGATTTATTATTGAGCCAGGGGTTTGAGGTTATCTCTGCTAATAACGGCACTGATGGCCTTCGACTAGCGATTGAAAAGATCCCTGATTTGATAATCCTTGATGTTATGATGCCGGGTAAAGACGGTGGAGAAGTTGGCCGGGAATTACTTGACAATATTAAAACCAAAAATATACCCGTGATATTTTTGACCAGTCTTGTAAGTGAGGAAGAGACCGGTAAGGGTGGAGGAAAAATAGCAGGCAGATTCTATATTTCCAAATCCAGCGACAAAAAAGAACTTATCAAAAAAATAAAAGAAATAATTTGAATATAAAATCATTTTTTACACAAACTGGCAGAAACCGTCAAGATAGCGAAGATAAATACCGTGAGCTGGTAGAATATGCGAATAGTATTATTCTGCGCATGGACACATCGGGTAATATAACTTTTCTGAACAGGTTTGCCCAGGAATTTTTTGGATTTAAGGAAGAAGATCTTACAGGAAAAAGCGTCCTTGGAACGATAGTCCCGCTGACGGATACCTCCGGCAAGGACCTGCAGGCAATGATCGAAGATATAATGCTTCATTCGGAAAAATATATCAATAACGAAAATGAAAATATGCGCCGCAACGGCCAGCGTGTATGGATAGCCTGGACCAACAGGCCCATTCTTGACGCAAGGGGCCGCCTCAAAGAAGTTCTTTGTATCGGCAATGACATCACCAAACTTAAAGAGGCAGAAAAAGAGATAATGATAGCAAAAGAGGCGGCAGAAAGTGCAAGCAAGGCTAAGAGTTCATTTCT
>JBAZGZ010000055.1:0-7189 GCA_041652615.1 Candidatus Omnitrophota bacterium
AAAATAGAAAGAAAAATAAAATGTATTATTTTATCTTATTTAAACCATTTAATTACTGCAAGGATGGCGATCAACAACAAAGCAAGAAGTACATAATCTTTTAAGTGTGTTTTTAATACTTGTGATCATTGAATTTTATTGTATCGCTTTATGAAGGTAAATCATTCGCTAGTTGCATAGCCCACATCTCTTCTTTTTTATTTTCTATCATCTATCTTCTATCGTCCTTCATCCTTCGTCTTTCGTCCATCAAATTTCTATCTTCCATTTTCTTATCAAGGGTGGTAAAATAAAACTAATATGCCAATTAGCCTGATCGTACTTATACTCCTTGTGCTTATTGCCGCGCCAACTATTATAATTCTCATACTGCACTCAGGAAATCCATTTAGGGGGCAGGAAACTTCTTCAAAGATACATCTTAAAAAAAATGTGATTTTAGAAGTAAAGGTAAATTCCGGACGCTGGAGATGTCCATCCTGTAACGATACTAACCTTGAAGTCAAAGACGATTGCGGAAGCTGCGGGCAGAGTGTGAAAAAGATTTTGTAAATCGAAATACATTGAAACACAGTAGAAATACAGTTGATATACAGTGAAAACACAATTGTATTTCTATGGTATTTTCCGCCTGCGGCGGATCCGCCCGCATATAAAAAGTCATCAGTGGCGGACAACCGCATTTCCATTGTATTTTTATTAGGCAGCAATGATTTTAAAGATAATTTTAAATGTAACGGGCTTATTGTCTATATTTTTGTTGATTAATCCGGCTTTTGCCGAGGCCATACAACTTAAATCCGGTAAAATCGTTGAAGGTAAGATAATTGAAAAAACGAAGGAATATATCAAGCTTGATGTCGAGGGTGTTACGCTCACTTATTATTCAGATCAAATAGCAAAAGATAATCTAGAAGATCCATCATCACAAAATTCATCGCCGCAAACTCTTCCCCAAAAAGAAAACTTTTTAAAGTACCGGATAACCCAGAAATTTTACGTCAAAGCCATAGATGACACCAATTTTCTGAAGTTTTCTATGGTAATTCCCCGTAATGACCTGGTACGAGAAGAAATAAGTGATGTGCAGATTTTTCCAAACCCCAACACCACCTTTAAAGACAGCGACGCCAATGAGATAGTTGTTTATTATAATTCGCTGCTTAAGGCCGGAACTTCTTTTATAGCAGGTTTTAATTATAATTTAAAAATAGACGCGAAACCTCTTGGTGTAAATCCGGAATCCATTCCTGATGCCTACACGTTACTTGATAGCTCAATAAAAAATTATCTCCTTAAAGAAGGGGAGGTTGACCCTGACCAGGTTTCCATAAAAGAACAGGCACAAAGCCTAACCGCAAATATTACCAATCCTTATTTTAAGGCAAAGGCTATATATGCTTTTATCACCGACAATTTTACTTATGATATGGAACTTTTAAATCAAATAAAATCTAATCCTAATGCTTACCATTCGTATTCCCCGCCCGACACATTAATCCTCAAGAAAGGTATATGCTATGATTTTGCAAAGCTTTTTGTGGCGCTTTCGCGCTCATCAGGGGTGCCGGCAAGGGTAGTGCGCGGCTTGGCTTTTGACCTTAAGGAGAATGAAAACCGGTATGTGGAAAATCTAGGCCACGCCTGGGCGGAAATATTTTTGCCAATTTACGGCTGGGTTCCGGTAGATCCTACCTTCGGGCTTTCCAGTAAGGATAAATACTTTTGTTTTAATTATAAAGGGCATATTCCGCAGGAATACGGGCTTTCCGAGGTAAAAGAGTTTGGTTCTCTTGAGAAAGGCTGGCATTTGCAATTTCGTTCGCAAACTAAACCTGCGCGTCCGCCTGTAGAGGTGGTTATGCAGGCCGAACTAATTACTTCCGAATAAATTCCTTGCAAGAATTTAACTCAAATAATACAATAAGTAAATCTTAATGGTTGCGTTAATCGGTTGTGTCTTAAATGACGACTGACGTAAAACGCAACCGAGACGAGTCGCGTAACCGCAACCGTAAAACGAATATTTTGTCCTGACTTGCGTCAGGACAATTCGACTAGATGATTTTTTAAAGAGTACTTTAAAAAATCATCTAGTCTCATTGCCCGGTAGTGTAATTGTAATGAACACATTATTTTTCCAAGCTGCTAGTGGCGCAGGAAAAATGATAGTGTGAATTATCCCCGAGCGACTAAAAGGGAGTGAGGGGAGTAACACAACGAAATTCTTTAGAATATATTTTATTGCCCGGTAGTGTAATTGGTAACACGACAGACTCTGGATCTGTTATCCATGGTTCGACCCCATGCCGGGCAGCCACATATTTCTCTCGAAATCCAGATTGAGAGATAAACAAAGCCCTAACTATTTGCGATAAGGCTAATGCCCCTATTGTTTGACTTTGCAAATGGTTAGGGCGTTATTATTTCCTAAGGATTTAAGCCAGCCACAAGGTTTTAAAGATCCACTAAACTCATTGAAAAATAAGCCAAATCCAACGAATATTCTATCTCTTTATCTCCGAATTGCAGTATAGTGGGTTCACAGCTATTTGGTTGATATGGTGCTTATTTTTGGATTAAAGATGTTATGGAGAGAAAGGTTAGCGCAATTTCTGCCAGATTTCAATTTGTTTTTCCCAAAGGATTTCCTTGGCAATCAGTCTGATTTTCTTTTCGCTGATACGGTAGAGCGCCAGAAAGTGTCCGATAAGATAAGCCCAGCTTCTAAATAGTTTATTTTGCGACTTACCTTATCGCGCTGCCTTAGTATTTTTAGATAAACGGTTACAGGATTATATTGGAAAAGGTTGTAGGGGAAACTTGAGGAAACAAACCAATATAATAGCAAATAACAAAATAATATACGAAAGTTTTTTTAAAAATGTAATTGAGTTTTTAAAATTTAAGGGCCACGCTGTATAGTTTTCACTGTAAAACTATCAATAAAAACTTTTATTTACAACACAAATGGCCTTCGCCTATATAAAAAGGTTTATCTCCACTGTAGCCATAACTGCCAGTATCGCATTTACTGCCAGGTGCCAAAAAATAACCAAAGGTTGTTCCGACTTGCCAACAACCTCCGTAGGGGCCAAGAGAACCTTGATCAGTAAAGCCGGTAAGACATTTATTGTAAGGATAGCTCGAATCTATTGTACCATTGGGGATGGCGTAACCTGCACCACCGCTGGAATACGGGTACGGATCCTTAATGTATGAGAAATACGCTACATAACAACTGCCACCACCAGCTGATGCCCATGTTGTCCCGTTATACCATTTCATGGTATTACTATCTCCTGAATCAATAGCAATATCCCCCGCGGTTAAATTGCTGGTAGGGAGCGAAGATGCTTTAACGCGAATTCCTCCGCCGCCCGCGACTTCTAATGAACGTTGAGGGCTAGCCGTTCCAATTCCCACATTGCCTTCCACCACTAAATCGGTATTGGTGTCGATTTGATTTGTGCAGGTATTAGGCGGCCAGCAGTAGTCGGAACTATAATAATTATCTCCTATTGCCATGCGTTTAGAGCGTAATTCATGGTATATACCGTAAGGCGAAGGGTAATAGGTGGTTATGGTTATGTTTTCGTTGGTTTGGGCTTGGAGAAATAATACAGGGAAGGTTAAAAAGAGAACAATTACTAAGGTTAAACCTAAAAATTTTTTCATATCTAATCCCTCCTTTTTTGCGCGTAAGGCTATTTCGATAAATAGCTAAAAAAAGAAACTATTAACGTATATTAATTTAATATACGTTAATTATGGCAGAAAGTAAAGAATTTTAAGAATTGCCGAAGCTTGTGGTTTACGAATTAAAAGTGCGCTCGCACGGTGTAAAAATTATATCGACTGCCGCAAAAAAATAGATACTCCATTTTGGCATATATCATCTTCGAGAGAGGCAACAAGATTCAACTTTCTGTTTGCCAGTATATTAGAGAAATATCTTTTTCTGGAATTGTGACAAAAGAGACATAAAAACCATCTTTTATGGGTCTAATTACTTGATATTTACCCAATTCCCTATATAATTACCCTGGCAATATTAAGAGATATAGTTATTACCTAATACTAATACGGGCAGTACTTCGACTCGTTCGCCTTTCGTTTGCGAAAGGCTCACTCGCTCAGTACAAGTGGTTTTAGTACTAATTATCGGGGCGAACGAGGAGAAGTATCCTGAGCGAACGACGAGCGTAAGCGAGGAGTGAGTCGAAGGATACTTAAAAATAAGGAGACATTAGGGGTAGCTAACGATTTATAACTTAAGGTTATATCTTTATAGTATGCGATTATTTTTAATAATATTAATAATGTTAAGCGCAGGTTGTTCCGCCTCTACCGAGCTGCGAAAAATTATTTTCGGAACCTCTCTCCATGACTTTGACACTGCAGAAAAGAAATATAAAAAAATATTCGAAATGAAACCGGAGGATTGTTTTAAGCGAGTCCACGATATTTTTGCGCAAAAACACGTAATTTTTGTAAAAAGCGATTTTAAAAATAAGCTTATTGCCGCATACGGGTTTACTGATTATTTTAAACCCAAACCGGATCAAACGGAAATTAATACTACCGAAGTTGGTGTGCTGTTTAAAGAAGTTTCCGAAGGGGAAACCGAAGTAATAGTTATCTCTGACGATTTTAGTCTCGCTGGTTTTATCGCAGATGAGTTATTTAAAAAATTAGAGGCGAAGTAGAATGCAGAATTTATGCAGAGAGATAAATGTGAAACATGTAACAAAATGTTTTGTTTTAACTATTTTTATATTAAGTATAGTTAGCGGCGTTTGCGTCTTTGCCGAGGAGTTTAAGAAAAGCATACTAACTGCGGCAGGGGACGGGGACATTGACACCGTAAAGTTTTTACTGACAAGGGGCACTGACGTAAATACAAAAGATAGCGATAACAGGACAGCCTTAATGGCTGCGGCATGGAATGGGCGAAGCAACGTAGCCGAGTACTTGTTGGAAAAAGGTGCAGATGCAGATGCGAGAAAAAATAATGGCATGACAGCTTTGATGGTTGCGGCATTTAGCGGCCATAGCGATACGGTAAGATTGCTGCTTTTAAAGGGCGCTGATGCAAATACAAAAGACAACAAGGGTTTAACGGCTTTGATGTATGCGGCACAGAAAGGAAATGTATTCGCAGTAGAAGCTTTACTGGAAAAAAATGCCCAGGTGGATATAAAAGATAACAGCGGCAAGACAGCTCTTATGTTTGCAGCTGCGAAAGGTGACAGTGAAGCAGTACAAGTCTTGTTGGATAAGGGTGCTGATGTGAATATGAAAGATAATAAAGGTAAAACAGCAGTGATGGTTGCGACAAAAAATGGGCGTAGAAAAATAGTTAAATTGCTTAAGGCGGCTGGAGCGGTGGAATAGAGATTACGGAAAATAAACAATGCCGGTATAAAGATTTTGCGCGTCATCTGCAGAAAAACAACCTTTTCTGCGGCCTACTCATTAATTCCTGCTTTTCTAAGTATTGTCTATGTTATAATAAACAAATATGTATTGAGAGCTATCGCATTAAGGAAGTTATATGATAAATCAAAATTTAAAAGAAAAAGTATTACGCGCCCAGAAGAACGAACTCACTGAACATATAATTTATAAGCAGCTTGCCGCGTTTATAAAAATAAAAGAGCATAGTGAAATTCTAGAAAGAATCTCTCGTGAAGAGTTAAGGCACTGTGAGTTTTTTAAGGGCATAACGCAAGAAGAAGTTGCGCCGGATAAATTTAAGATTTTTTTCTACGTGCTTATCTCCCGTTTTTTTGGCCTTAATTTCGGATTAAAACTTATGGAAAACGGAGAGGATCTGGCACAAGAAGCGTATGACAAGTTAAAAGAAGTTTCTCCGCAGATAGAAGATATAATTAACGATGAAGAAAAGCACGAATCCGAGCTTATCGATTTAATTAGTGAAGAGCGTTTAAAATACGTAAGTTCGGTAGTCTTAGGATTAAATGATGCTTTAGTGGAATTAACCGGCGCGCTGGTGGGGTTTACCCTAGCTCTTCAAAATACCAGGCTTATCGCGGTTATCGGGTTAATTACCGGCATCGCTGCTTCAATGTCCATGGCCGCATCGGAATATTTATCTACTAAACATGAAGAAACCGATAAAAATCCTCTCCGGGCAAGCATTTATACGGGGATAACTTACATTGGTACGGTATTGGCACTGGTTTCTCCTTATTTCTTTTTCAAAAATATATTTGTCTGCCTCGGCCTTGTGATTTGTGTCGTTTTGCTTGTGATCTTGGTCTTTACTTTCTATGTATCTGTTGCCAAAGGGCTGAACTTTAAGAAAAGATTCATGGAAATGGCATTTTTAAGTTTAACTATCGCCGCGATTAACTTTTTTATCGGATTGATAATCCGAAAGGTTTTCGGAATAGAGGTTTAAAATGGAACTGATTAAAACTGTATTGGATTTTTTCCTGCATATTGACAAGCATCTTAACGCCGTTATCCAGGCCTGCGGTAACTGGACATATTTACTGCTTTTTATCATTATTTTTTGCGAAACCGGGCTTGTGGTAACGCCATTTTTACCCGGAGATTCCTTGCTTTTTGCAACAGGAGCATTAGCGGCAATTGGTAGTTTCAATATTTTTTGGCTCTTCATTATTTTATTTTCCGCGGCAATTATCGGTGACAGTGTAAATTATGCGATAGGAAAAGTTTTTGGGGAGAGGCTGTTTCAGAAAGAAAATTCCCGTTTGTTTAAGAAAGAATATTTAACCCGGACGCATAAATTTTACGAAAAGTACGGTGGCAAAACCATAATACTGGCAAGGTTTATCCCTATTGTGCGCACTTTCGCTCCCTTTGTTGCCGGGGTGGGCAAGATGAGTTATTTGTTCTTTTTTATTTACAACGTTGTCGGCGCGTTTTTGTGGGTATCGATTTTTGTCCTTGGCGGGTTCTATTTTGGTAATGTACCGATTGTTAAGAATAATTTTTCTATTGTAATATTTGTTATCATTATACTTTCAGTTTTGCCCGCAGTAATTGAATTCTGGCGCCACCATAGAAAAAAATAATATGTAATCGCAATATAATAATGTCCTAAAATAGCAAAGTAAGAATGTCCTATTCTTGAGACTGCTATAATGCCTCTAAAAGGAGGTAAAAGCAGTGGAGGACATTCTTATAATGAATCAAA
>JBAZGZ010000055.1:7199-8945 GCA_041652615.1 Candidatus Omnitrophota bacterium
GAAAATAGGACATTTCTACTTTGCTAGAAATAGGACATTCTTATCTTGCTAGTACAAATAGAAAAAAATAATCTTGACAATCCTTATAGTTGTGTTACCTTTTATAGAAAGGTGCTATTATGAACCCAGCCCTTCCAAATAAAAAGTAGAAGCATAACAAGGAAGGGCTGGGTGAACGCCCGCCCTTCCAAAATAAAAAAGTTTATCTGTAGAAATATGGAAAGGGTGGGAACAAAGCAAAGATTTATTAGAAAACTTTTAAAAAAGGAAGGGCTGGGTGAAAAAAATAAAAAGATTCGGTGTTTCACTTGAGGAAGAGCTTTTCGGTGATTTAGACGCCCTTGTGCGCAAGCATAAATTTCCTAACCGCAGCCAGGCCATCCGTTTCCTTATCCGAAAGAACCTGACCGAAGAAGCGTATGAAGAGGACAAAGAAGTTTCCGGCGCCGTTGTTATAATCTATGATCACCACAGAAGGGAACTGGTAAATAAATCTTTAGATATTCAACATAATTTTTCCGGCATAATCCTGGCCACTCAGCACATTCATTTAGACCACCATAGTTGTTTGGAGATAATCGCCCTTAAAGGCAAAGCCTCACATCTTAAAGAATTGTCGGATAAATTAATATCTTTAAAAGGTGTAAAACACGGAAAACTTGTGATAAGCGGAATGTAAAAATTTTTTGTATACCGGGTAACACGATTTTTAAAAAGATAACCAATGAAAAATAAAACTGGACCATTCTGCGAAAAAGAAAAACAGGATATTCTTACGGAAATTAAAACCGCAATAGGAAAAATAGAATACGGAGAAGTGGTGATTACTATTCACGATTCAGAAGTTGTGCAAATTGAAAAGAGAGAAAAGAGGCGGTTTAAATAAAAATTACTACTGCGCCGGCAGCGTAAGGCATTAAACAATAATTTTTTCGACTGGACAACCAGAGAGGAAAACAAAGGAGGTTGTCCAGATGAAGGTATTCGCATTTTTTATCGGCATTTGTTTTTTTGCAAATGTTTGTTCTGCCCAAGAGTTGTCAATAAAAGATGAACTCAGCCAGCTAAAAGCGCGGCTTACGGCTTTGGAACAAAAATTAGCCAGCCAGGAAAAATGTATGGATGAACAAAAGCAGTGCATTCTAGACCAGAACAAGAAAATTTCAGAATACGAATCAAAACTTAGCCGGTTTGATACGGATTTACATCGCGAAACAGGTAAGCCCATACAGCTTGTAGAAGGACTTGATATAGGCGCGGGTGTTACCGCAGTAATCCAGGGAACAAATAACACAAACAGCGCTGCAGATGATGCTAATAGAAAAGTTTCCAGGACAGACGCTTCATACTCCACGGATATCGCGATAGCCAAAGAATTTAAGGATTTTAGCGGTAAAGCTTTTCTTCATCTTGAAAACGGACAGGGCGAAGGTCTTGAAGATAATCTTACCTTGTATAGTAATGTTAACCGCGATGCCGATGATGATGTTAATGTCAGGGTTACCGAAGCCTGGTATGAGCAAGGCCTTTTTAACGATAAGGCAGTTATAACCTTTGGAAAGCTTGACCCCACGGTTTACTTTGACGATAACGCCGTTGCCAATGATGAAACTACTCAGTTCTTAGGCAGAATGTTTCGTAACGCGCCGACAATCGATTTTCCGGACAATACCATGGGTATCCGTCTCGCTTATATGCCTAAAGAATGGATTGAATTTAATTATGGCGTATTTGACGGAAACAATG
>JBAZGZ010000056.1:0-8945 GCA_041652615.1 Candidatus Omnitrophota bacterium
ACTGGGCGGGCACGCCGTTTGCGTTTGCGGTTATAACGATAAAACCGGGTTGTTCAAGTTCAAGAATTCCTGGGGAAAAGCCTGGGGCGATGGCGGTTACGGTTATCTGAAATACGACTACGTCGGGCGCTACTGCCTCGACGCCTGGTCCGCCACCGACCTGATCGAGAATCCGGCAAAACTCGCGGCCGCGATGGGGAAGCAATTCACCGCTTAGAGCGTCCGGCAAGCAGACGATAAAAAAGCGCCTGGCTTAGGTTAAAATACTTTTATTTCGCAAACTCTGCTAAGCAAACAGGACAATTGTGAACAGAAACCAAAAGAATATAGAGTCTATTTCTACCGGACGGCGTTACGCCGTATTGCTGGCAGGGGGACAGGGAAGCCGTTTCTGGCCATTAAGCCGGACTTTGGAACCTAAGCAGTTCCTGCCGCTTTCAGGCCCCAATAGTTTGTTTGAAGAGACCATACTGCGTCTTGATACGCTTGTACCGGCGGAAAATGTGTATATTGCAACCTCCAGGCTTTATTTCCATCATATAGAGCAGATCATCCGTCATCATGGAATACCTTCCGAGAATATAATCTGCGAGCCGGATGGCAAGAATACGGCGCCTTCCATTGCCGTAGCCTGCCGTTTGATAAGCCTGCGGGATCCGTCCGCGGAAGTCGCTGTTTTGCCTTGCGACCATTTGATCAAAGACACCGGGATATTCAGAAATCTGCTTAATGTCTCTTTTAAATGCTGCGCCTGCGACAGAATAATCGTCTTTGGAATAACTCCTTCAAGGCCGGCAACCGGCTACGGCTATATAAAAGAGAGTCGGTCCACGGCAATTCCCGCGATAAAGGAAAGCAGAGGAATAAGCCTTACGGCAAAGGAAAAAAGTCTTATCAGGGGTGTCGAGCGTTTTTGTGAGAAACCGGATCTGAAGACCGCGGAGACCTTCCTGCGAAAAGGCGGATATTACTGGAATAGCGGCATGTTCGTCGCCTCGGTAGAAGTTTTTCTGCGTGAATTCATGAAATATATGCCGGAATTGTATTCTGCCGTCCATTGCATTGCCTCGGCACAGGATTTAGATTCGGCCTGGGCGGATATAAAGCCCGCGGCATTTGACTACGGTGTGCTGGAGAAAACAAATTATCTTTTGATGGTAAAGGCCCCTGTGGACCTCGGCTGGTCCGATCTCGGCAGCTGGCAGTCCTGGGATGAAATGATCGCCAAAGATTCAAACGGCAATAACATTCCGGAAGGTGTGATAGACTTCGGAAGCCGCAATACGACCGTAGTGAACGACAAAAGGCTGATTGCGACATTGGGACTGGACAATCTGGTGATAGTCGATACCTCAGATGCTCTTTTGGTCGCAGAGAAGAATAGAAGCGAAGATGTCAAAAAAGTGGTGGAGGTTTTGAAAAACAACCATAGACAGGAGCATTACAGCCACCGTAAAGTTAAGCGGCCCTGGGGTAGTTTTACGGTGCTGGAACATTTCCCGGGATTCAAGATAAAACTGGTGGAGGTAAATCCCGGACACGCTCTTAGTTTGCAGCTGCCCCGCCGGCGCAGCGAGCATTGGGTGATAGTTGAAGGCACGGCGGAAGTGACGAGAGGCGAGAATGTATTCATTCTTCAGGCCAACGAAAGCACATATATACCGGTTGACTGCAGGCACCGTTTGGTAAATCCGGGGAAGACCGCCCTTAAATTGGTAGAAGTACAGACCGGCGGTTATCTGGAGGAGGACGACATAGAACGTCTTCACGACAGGTACAAGCGGAAATAGCTTCCTTAAAGTTCTTGTGTTGGAAATCTAAAAAGATATAATTACTAAAGGCAAGAGCCCGTCGCTGTCGTAGATTAACCGTTTTTTTTACAATTAACTGCACGCAATCAACCAATAACAAAGGTCAGGAGCAAGGGGAGAGATGAAAACAGCGCTTATTACTGGTATCGATGGTCAGGATGGTTCTTATTTGTCTGAATTACTGCTTAAAAAGGGATACCGGGTTCACGGTATTGTCAGGCGGGTCGCTTTGGAAGACCCGGAACACCGGCTTTGGAGGATCAGGCATATCCAGAAGGATATCACGCTGCATTCCGGCTCTCTGGAGAGTTTCGCCAGTTTATTCAAGATCGTCCATAAAATAAAGCCGGATGAATGTTACCATCTGGCGGCGCAGAGTTTTGTCAGCTATTCGTTCGAAGATGAGTTCTCTACCATCAACACTAATATCAATGGCACGCATTATATTCTTGCCGCGATCAAAGAGTTAGCTCCACGCTGTAAGTTTTATTTTGCCGCCTCCAGCGAAATGTTCGGTAAAGTCAGGGAGATACCGCAGACAGAGAACACGCCTTTTCATCCGCGTTCTCCTTACGGGATATCGAAAGTCGCCGGTTTCGACCTGACGCGCAACTACAGGGAAGGATACGGTATGTTCGCCTGTAACGGCATTATTTTCAATAACGAATCTCCCCGTCGTGGGTTTGAATTTGTTACGCGTAAAATAACCAATGCCGTGGCTGAAATAAAGTATGGTTTGAGCAAGGAATTGCGGTTGGGCAATTTGGAAGCAAAGAGGGATTGGGGATTTTCCGGAGATTATATAGAGGCAATGTGGCTGATGTTACAGCAAGAGAAACCTGATGATTTTGTTATTGCTACCGGTGAAACGCGTACAGTAAAAGAGTTTGTCCAGTTGGCTTTTAGTTATGCCGGGCTTGATTGGAAGAAATATGTAAAGGTTGATAAGAGCTTTTATCGGCCTGCCGAGGTTCATCTCTTGCTGGGTGATTGTTCTAAAGCCAGGAGGAAATTAGGCTGGAAGCCGAAAGTAAAATTCAACGAATTAGTAAAAATGATGGTGGACGCTGATTTAAGTAATATACAGACTAAATGTAACAGAATATAGGTGATTCTGTTTTTCATATTCGCCGGTGATAAAGAAGCAGCGAAGGCATGATAGCCGGATGAGTGCCGAACATAACATAGAAGGGGCGAGAGCAGTTTAAAAGAGAGAAGGAATGAGAGAGATCACGCAACAGGAATCGAGTTTGAAGTATCTGAATCCGTTGAATGCGTTTTGGACAACCTGGAAGGGTCGTGAATTACTCATCCAGCTTGTTCGCAGGAACATTGAAATCCGCTATAAAGGGACTATGATGGGGTTTATCTGGATGTTAGTGACTCCCTTGGTGATGCTGGCTGTTTATACTTTCGTTTTTGGGGTGGTTTTTAAGGCGCGTTGGGGCATGGGGATTGGTGATTCTAAAGCAGCGTTTGCTTTGATTATGTTTTGTGGTATGGCCGTGTTCAATATCTTTTCAGAAAGCGTAAATGGTTCAGTAGGAATTGTTGTAGGAAAGCCTAATTACGTAAAAAAAGTAGTTTTTCCTTTAGAAATTCTGCCGGTTTCATCAGTCTTAAGCGCTTGTTTTTTGGGATTGATTTGGATTGGAATTTTACTTTTAGGTATTATTTTATTCTTTCATAAATTTTGTCTTGCCGCTGTCTGTTTTCCCCTGATTCTTATTCCACTAATACTTTTTTCCTGTGGATTCGCCTGGTTCGTTGCGTCACTGGGAGTTTTTGTCCGTGATTTGGCGCATTTGATCGGGATTATCTTACAAGTGCTGTATTTTATGACTCCAATTTTTTATAGCGTTGAAATGGTTCCGGAGCCAGTCAGAAGTATTTTGTTTTTAAATCCTTTGACCCTGATCGTCCAGTCTGCGCGGCAGGTTTTAATCTATAATCAATGGCCTGATTGGTATGGGCTTAGTTTGGTAACGTTGTTATCTATGGCGGTGTTTCAAATGGGGTATTTCTGGTTCATGAAAACCAAACGGGGGTTTGCCGATGTCCTCTGATGTGGTTTTAAAAGTTGATAATGTCGGTAAGCGTTATGAAATTTACTCTGCGCCGCATCATCGCCTCCTGCAGACTATTTTTCGCGGTCGTAAACAATTTTATAAAGAATTCTGGGCGTTAAAAAATATTTCATTTGAAGTTGCCAGGGGCGAAACTTTGGGCATTATCGGCCTTAACGGTTCCGGCAAGAGCACGTTGCTTCAGGTAATCGCCGGTACGCTTGCTCCGACCACCGGAAACGTGAGTGCAGACGGCAGGCTTGCCGCGCTTCTTGAGCTCGGCAGCGGCTTTAACCCCGAATTTACCGGCCGGGAGAATGTTTTTATGAACGGTACGATTATGGGGTTGTCGCGGAAGGAAATGGAGGAAAGAATTGAAGAGATTATCGCTTTTGCCGATATCGGTGAGTTTATCGACCAACCGGTAAAATTCTATTCCAGCGGTATGATGGTTCGTCTTGCGTTCGCGGTGCAGGCGCAGATTGACGCGGCGATTGTGATTATTGATGAAGCATTAGCGGTCGGGGATGTGTTTTTTCGCCAAAAATGCTATGCCCGTTTGGACCAACTGCGGAATTCGGGCACGGCGATTTTGCTTGTTTCGCATTCAATGCCGGAAATTGAGCAGTACTGCAAGCGGGCTATTTTGCTGGATTGCGGCTCTGCGAAATTTATTGGCTCAGCAACTGAAGCTACTAAACACTATTATCTTTTACACCAGGCGAGCTATAATGAAACTCCGGACTCGGCATGCGTTTCTGTTCATAGTTTACAGGAAGTTCAGGAGTCTTCGGTTATTATGCGTCCGCTGGCGGAAGCGTTTCTTGATATTTCGAAGAAAGTTCAGGTCGGTAATGGAAAAGCGCACTGCACAGGTCTGGCTTTATCCGACTCAAGCGGCAGATTGTGTAATAGTTTCCGGCAGGGCGAGCTGGGAGTATTTTATTATGAGTTTGAGATTATAGAAGACATCGGCGTGCCAATCTGTGGTATTATTATTTCTAATGATCGGGGAGTTATTGTCCACGGCAAGAACTCCTGGCAATATCCTGATCTGGAGTGGGAGCCGGGCGTAGGGAAAAAGGTTGTTTGCCGACAGGAATTTGTTTTACAGTTGGCGCCGGGGGAATATGTCTTTGAAGTCGGGTTAGCCGCGGTTAAAGAAGAGGTGTGGCAGAGGCGAAAATTTTTATCGCATGAATATCTTTCTGCTAACCATATTCGTATCTGTCATATTGCAAACGCAGGGATGTTTTCGGTTTACTTAGCGCAGCAAAACGGAGTATTTGTGTTGACCCACCATGGGGTTGCTGATTTGCCCGGTAAGATCGAAGTGGCTTTAGAGCCAGCATTAAAATCTAAGGAGTGCTTATCGTGATCTCTAAATGTCTGACTGCCGGGGAAGTTCTTGACGGCTACGACGCGGTTAGCATTCTATATCTGCATATTCCGTCACTTAGTCATTGGCGCGCATGGGAATATGCGGCCTATCAGCATTATCAGATTAATGGCCGTATTTTAGATCTTGGTTGTGGCGACGGGCGTTACTTTCGTTTAATCTGGCCGCAGATTGCGGATGTGGTAGGGGTGGATATGAATGGGGAAATGGCTAAATTAAGCCGGCAGAGCGGTATCTATCGTAAAGTTCATGTTGCCCTTGCTCACCATGTGCCGGAACCAGACGCCATTTTTGACCATGTTTTTGCTAACTCGTCATATGGATCATCTTGACAGCGTATTAGTAGAAATCTACCGTTGCCTTAAGCCTGGCGGTACTTTATTGTGTAGCGTAGTAACGGACCGTTTTGTTCAATGGTCGTTATTATCAAATCTTGTTGCGCTATCCGGTTTTAATGGCGAGGCAAAAACATTACAAAATGATTTTATTGATTATCATCATCTTGTTAATCCGTTATCAGTAGAAGAATGGGATAAAAGATTCCGTCAAGCAAGCTTAGTGCTCGAAGAGCATGTCCCTATTGTACCGGAGTATAATAGCGGTGCGTTTCTGCTTATGGATAACCTCTGGCATCTCAAGCGGAACAAGGGAGGAGAGATGGGAACGCATAATTTATAACAAATATGTGGACCATAGTATCAATAATAACTCCATCATTTAAACAAGGTGAATCTGTTATTTCTCAGTTCGGACAGTTCTATCTTGATTATGTTATCATGGATGGCGGATCCACAGACGCAACTGTTGGAATTATCAAGAAGTACGAAAAACTTTTTAGTGAAAATTGTGTAAAGGTAAACCTTGAAGGGTTAGATTTTTATATAAATAAATCAGGGCGTAAGTCAATGTGCAACTGTTTTGGAATAAGTTATCGATGGTTTAGCGAAAAAGATAATGGGCAGGCAGATGCTCTAAATAAAGGTTTTAAAATAGCAAGAGGAGATGTTCTCGGTTTTCTAAATTCTGATGATGTATATTATCAATCATGCTTAAAGCAAGTCATAGAAAGAATTGGCAAATCTGATATTGTTTATGGTAAAGCCATGTGGATTAGCAAAAAAGGGAAAGATTTATTGCCCTATCCAACATTGAAGCCGACAAAATACAGTTTTTATTATCAATGTACGCTTTGCCAACCCGCTGTTTTTTTTAGAAAAAGCTTTTATCAAAATAATGGAAAATTTTCTACAGATTATATTGTGTTTGATTTTGAATTTTGGATGCGGGCTTTATTTAATAATATAAAATTTAAAAAGATTAATAAGTTTCTGTCTAAATCAAGAATGTATAATGAAAATAAATCCCTTAATTTTGAGCAACGAGTCGGAAATGAAACAAAATTATTAAGAGATAAATTTTATAAATCTCTTAAATTAAATAAATTTATTTTATGGCTTGCGAAATATTATGTTGATCGTTACACCCACACTAAAGTTAGAAAACTAAAAAAACTCATTACAGACGATACATCTATGGATATAATTTAGAGCTATAAAATGAACTTCTGTGTAAAACGCTTTTTAGTTATGTGCAGATACTATTAAGGGGTTACCGGAAATGACAAAAATTAATTTATTATATGATATTTCTGTATTGGGCGCAGCTGCCGTAGACAATAGGTCAAGGACCGGCGTCTATGCTGTCATTAAAAACCTGGTTAATGGCTTGGCGGATAATCCCGAAATAGATTTGACCCTTACTTCTGAGCCAGAGCTCATGAAGTTTTCTTTGAGTTGTTATAAAAATTCATCGTTTCGAAATGCAGGATTCAAGGCCCATCAAGATATTTTATGCAATTACGATAGCCAAGATGAATGTGGAACAACCAGGAAAAATCTTAATTATCTAAGAAGATTTCTTTTACGCGCAAGCAATATTTGTAATCATAAAAAAATAAATGTCGATATATTCCATTCCACGTTTTTTAAAATACCAGATTTTATCCAAAACATACCGGACATCAAAAAAGTTATAACGATTTACGATCTTATCCCGATTTTGCATCCCGAATATTTTACAGAAAGCAGGCCAGAATTTTTTAAAACTATAATCAAATCGATAAAATCAGAAAATTATGTTATCTCTATTTCTCAGTCAACCAGAAATGATTTGTGTAACTATTTGCCTTCGGTTTCCCCGGATAATGTAAAAGTTATATACCCGGCAGCATCATCGCTTTTCCATAAGGTGAACGATCAGGTGCGGATAAACTTTGTGAAAAATAAATATAAAATACCAAATGAGCCGTATATCCTAAGTCTGTGTACTTTAGAGCCACGGAAGAATATCGCATTGTTGATACGCGCTTTCAGGTCTTTAATAGAAACTGAAAAGATCCCGTTAAACTTGGTATTAGTTGGAGGCAAAGGTTGGAAATATGACTCGATTTTTGCGGAAATAAGTAAAAATAAATCTAAAAACCGTATATTTCTTACAGGATATGCTTTAGACGGAGATTTGGCTTCGATATACTCCGGAGCTATGATGTTTGTTTATCCGTCTATCTTTGAGGGGTTTGGTTTGCCTCCTCTTGAAGCGATGCAATGTGAGATCCCGGTTATAACATCTAATGCTTCGTCGCTTCCGGAAGTTGTTGGGGATGCAGGGATCATGGTTGACCCCCATGATCAGGATGGATTAGCGCAAAGCATACTGAACTTGTTTAAAGATAGCAATTTGCGCGCAACATTGTCGCAAAGATCAAAAAAACAAGCTGCGAAGTTTAACTGGAAAAATAACATAGATGAAACAGTAGATTTTTATAAAGAAATTTTGCGGCCTAAACAACAGTCTTGTCTTGAGGGGATCGAGGCATTAAATGACAGATGACGAAAGGTAAATTAACTTGCTTTTGAAGGAGTTTTCAAGAAGGGCAACAGCTGACAACTTATGCCAAAAGTAGTCGTAGATTTAACACAGGTTTTGCCTAACGGCGAAAACGGTGGAGCCAAAATAATGGTTATTGAGTTGCTCAAGCAACTATCTTTGTTGGCACCACAATATCACTTTGTATTGCTTACTTCTTATCGCGCCCACGAAGAGCTATCCATATTGGATAGTAACAATGTTGAAAGAATTTGTATTTTTGATAAACTGCCCGAGCTTAAAAGATATCGGAAATATTTTACGGACCTGTTTAAAAAAATAGCCGAACAAATTTTTCCGGATCATGACGGATTACTTACTGAAGCAAAATTAGATAAAGATAACGTTTTGAAAAGTTTCAACGCCGATCTTTTATTCTGCCCTTTTACCGAACAGATTTTCCCTGATTCAGCTTTGCCAAGGGTAACCATAATTTATGACTTGCAGCATCTTTATTATCAGCATTTTTTTGATGAAACCCAGATTTTCTATAGGGATAAATTTTTTCGAGACGCTTGTTTGCTTTCGTCACAAATCGTTTGTATTTCTGATTTTGTCCGGTCAGCAGTCATTAAAGAGTGTGGGGCAATTGATCAAAAAAACATTAAAACTATTCACATTGCGATTAAAGACAGGGTGGCAAACAATTTTTTAAATGATAAAAAAGAATTGTTTTTGTCAAAAATTGGCCTTTCATCGAACAGGTTTCTTTTTTATCCGGCAAATTTTTGGAAACATAAGAAC
>JBAZGZ010000057.1:0-8860 GCA_041652615.1 Candidatus Omnitrophota bacterium
TGATGCGTGTAGCTGGGTACTGTCTCTAAAAGTAATTTCTTGTTCCACTCAACAGAGGCGTCTTTACCAAAAAATGCCATTCGCATATTGTTGTCTATGCCGATAACCTCGAAGCCTTTTTGGCTAAAAAAACGCACACACTCAGAACCAACTAATCCGGCAGAACCTGTTACAAGAACTGTTTTTTTCATAGTACAGATAAATTTTATAAAATATTATTCAACTGATCTAAAATATATTATGATTTTACGCTTCTATAAAAATACACTGATGCGAATTTTTACATTGAAATCTTTCGTAAAAGAGCATACGCGATGGCTGACATTAAAGCGGAACAGGGAATAGTCAGTATCCAAGCCCATATAATATTACCCGCTACTCCCCAGCGCACCGCACTCAATCGCCTAAGCGAACCTATCCCCATAATACTGCCGGTAATTGTGTGCGTGGTACTTACCGGTATACCGAATTGCGAAGCGAAAAATAATGTGACAGCCGCGCCGGCTTCAGCGCAAAAGCCATCCACCGGCCTAAGTTTAGCAACGCGCTGGCCCATGGTTTTAACAATGCGCCAACCACCAAACATAGTTCCAAGCGCTATAGCGCTATGGCAGGCAATAACAATCCAAAAAGGTATATGGAACTCTTTGCCTAAAAGGCCGGCGCTAAAAAGAAGACTGGCGATAATACCCATGGTTTTCTGCGCGTCATTGCCTCCGTGGCCCATACTATAGAATGCCGCGGAAAGCAACTGACCTTTTCTAAAAATATGATCTACCTTTAGCGGGGAGCTCTTACGAAACAACCGGTAGACCACAATACCAAATACCAAACCTAAAATAAGCCCCAAAATAGGAGAAATAAAAATAAAGGAAACTGTCTTTAGAATGCCTGACCAGACAAGCGGCTTCGTTCCTGCTTTTACAAGAGCTGCTCCTACTAATCCTCCGATTAATGCATGAGAAGAACTTGTGGGCAGGCCAAAATACCAGGTAATAATATTCCAACCGCAGGCGCCGATAAGCGTTCCAAATATAATACCATTATCGATAATTGCAATGTCAATTATGCCCTTGCCTATGGTATTTGCGACATGAAGCCCAAAAAAAAGGAAAGCTATAAAATTAAAAAAAGCAGCCCAAATTACCGCATAACGGGGAGAAAGCACTCGTGTTGAAACAATAGTGGCAATTGAATTCGCTGAGTCATGGAATCCATTTAAAAAATCAAAAAGCAGCGCAAGAGCTATCAAAAGTAAAATAGATAATGTCATATATATTATGCTTGCTTCAAAAGAATAGCGCCAACGGCGTGAGTCACATCTTCACATACATCAAGGACAGTTTCCGCGTCCTGGTATATCTCTTTTAATTTTATAACAAGGATAGGATTATTTTTCTCATTATCAAAAAGCTCAGCAAGCATCGCGTCTCTCATAGAATCACCGACGTTTTCAAGCCGGTTAATTTCAACGCATGCTTCCTGAATATATTTTGAATTTTTCATATTACGCAATCCCTTAACGGCACGGCTGACGGCATTTACCGATTCGGTAATTACCAAAGAAAACTTTACAAGATTTTCGTCTCTTTTAGTAAGCTTATAAACCCACAAACGGCTGACAATAGTATTAAGCATATCAGTAATATTGTCTAATTCTTTAGCCAGAGCATGAATATCTTCCCGGTCAAATGGCGTAATAAATGTCTTATTTAAACGTTCAAAAATATCATGAGAAACTTCGTCTCCCTGATGTTCAATAGTACACATTTTCTCGAGAGACTCTTCAGAAACTCCGCCATTTAACATTAGTTCCTGAAAATAATTTGCCGCGTCAACCGCGCAGTCAACCTGCTTGTCAAATAAATCGAAGAAATTGCAGTCTTTGGGAAGAAATTTGAAAAACATAGGAGCCTCCTTTCGTCGTATCTGAATAAGCTAATATTAATACAACCTTTCTTGTCGGCCGGAAAAAAGCCACTTACTATTTTTAGATAGGTATTATAAGACTGCTCAAGAGTATTAGCAAGAAAATTCTGGAGCCGGAAACGCTGTTATCACGTGTAATTTTCCCGGTTATTTTATTTTAGGATTACGTAACTACGCGGCAAAAAAAAGCGCGCCTTTTATTTATGCGGATAAGGCTGGAATTTTATTTTCCATTTTTTAATTTCTCAGGATGATGCCTTACAACCTCTGCCTGAACCATATAAATCACGTCTTCGGCGATATTTGTGGTATGGTCACATATGCGCTCCAGGAAGCGAGCTATTAACAACAGCTGCACTGCCCGTGGGGCGGTAGTTGCATCTTTTACCATATATTCTTCAATAAGCTCTTTTTGTATATTATTGCGAAGCTGATCGGCTTCGGAATCAGATAACAAAACTTTTTTAGCAAGCGCAATGTCGCCCTTAACAAAAGAGTCTATGGACATTTTTACCATGTTTTGTGCAACCGCTGCTAACTTAGGTATATCGACCAGCGGTTTTAAGAGCGGTAAATCTACTATTTCAAGCGTACGCTGAGCAATGTCTACAGCGATATCCGCTATTCTCTCTAGTTCGGCATTTATTTTCATACCGGTTGTGATAAAACGCAGATCCCGGGCCATTGGCTGATATCGCGCTATCAAATCAATACACTTTTCGTCTACCAATAATTCCAATTTATCAATATTAGAATCATCATCAATAACACTTTTAGCCATTGCTCTGTCTCTACACTTGAGCGCTTCAATAGATTTATAAATAGCCTCCTCCGCTAAAGCGCTTATCATTAAAATATCTTTATTTAACTCTTTTAATTCTTGATCAACATGTCTCTCCATTTTATTTACCCTCCTTAATGAGCACAGTATTTTTTCAAGCGCGAAGCGCGTAGAAAAAATACTAGTGCGAATTAACCCCCACACCAACTTTTGAAATAATTTTCTTTTTTTATAAAAACATACTACCAGCAATCCGCTTTTTACCACCCTGAGCTACCAACACAAAAGTTGGTGTGGGGGTAAATTCGGCCTAACATTTTTCCTGCGGAATACCTTGGAAAAATGTTGGCCTCATTTAACCGTATCTACCGGTAATGTAATCTTCAGTACGTTTATCTTTTGGTTTTGTAAATATATCTTCTGTTTTTCCAAATTCTATTAGTTCACCTAAAAGCATAAAACCAGTATCGTCAGAAACGCGTGCTGCCTGCTGCATATTATGCGTAACTATTATTATAGTATAATTGTTTTTTAGTTCACGCATTAATTCCTCAATCCTCTGAGTTGCCTGCGGATCCAAAGCAGAACATGGTTCATCCATCAACAATACATCAGGCTTAACGGCAATCAGCCTTGCGATGCATAACCTCTGCCTCTGCTCTAATGACAACCTTAAGGCTGGCACGTTAAGCCTGTCTTTTAATTCATCCCACAATAGGACGCTCTTTAAGCTCTCTTCAACAATTTCCTCTAATCTATCTCGCCTTAAGCCTTCTCCGTGAATCTTTTGTCCAAAAACAATATTTTCATAAATCGACAACGGAAATGGATTAGGCCTCTGAAACACCATCCCTACTTTCTTGCGCAAAGTAACTAAATCCGCCTTTGCATCAAGAATATTTGTGTTATCAATCAAAACTTCTCCTTCTATGCGTACACCTTCAATTAAATCATTCATCCGGTTAAAAACTCGCAGCATTGTTGATTTACCGCAGCCGGACGGCCCGATTATTGCAGTAATCCTGTTTGCTTCAAACCGTGAGTTAACATTTTTTAAAGCGTGAAAACTGCTGTACCAAAGATTTAAATTCTTAGTTATTATTTTCATTGTTATACCAAAAAATGCATTTGTATTTTTTCGGTATGCCCGCCGTTATCCGAATTTTCCACTAATATAACCATCCGTACGTTTATCTCTCGGCGCCGTAAAAATCTTATCGGTTTTATCTATTTCTATAAGTTCTCCGTTTAAAAAAAATGCTGTTTTATCTCCAACCCTTGCTGCTTGCTTTACATTGTTAGTCACCAAAATTATCGTGTATTTTTCTTTTAGTTTAACCATAGCATCCTCTACTTTAGCAGTAGAGATAGGGTCCAGCCCGGAACAGGGCTCATCGAATAAAATTACTTCCGGTTGCACTGCCAATGTTCTTGCGATACAAAGCCGCTGCTGCTGTCCGCCGGATAATTTAAAAGCTGAATTCTCAAGCCTATCCTTTACTTCTTCCCAGAGAGAGGCCTGCTCCAACACATCTTTAACTTTTTCCTCAAGCCTTTTTCTGTTTCTTTCTCCATGCATTCTTACCCCATAAGCCACATTGTCAAATATGGATAAAGGAAGCGGCAGGGGCAGTGCGAAAACCATGCCTATTTTGCGGCGTAATATTTCAACATCTATCGCCCTGATATCTTCTCGTTCTAATTCTATTGTTCCGGTAAGCTTAAAGTTCGAATTGAGATCATTCAAACGATTCAGCGTGCGCAAAAAAGTAGTCTTTCCACTATTGGAAGGGCCAATGACGCTTAAAATCTCATTAGCTTGTATCTCCATACTTACCTGCTTTATGGCATGTATGGGGCCGAACCATATATTCAAATCGTGAACTTCAAATTTTACCCCGTTAGAAATTGTTTCTCGATTATTTTCTTCCGAGGTTTTTATAAATTTATTATTTCTAACGGGGTTCACCATTTCTTTTTCCTTCTAAATTTATAACGTATTACTATTGCAACCAAATTCATAAACAAAACCAGCGCGAGCAACACGAAAGCCGTTCCATATCTTACTTTTTCATCTACGTTAGGCACCTGTGTTGAAATAACATAAAGATGATATGGTAATGCCATCGCCTGATCAAAGATAGACTTTGGCAATTGCGGCAGATAAAAAGCAGCTACGGTAAAAAGAATCGGCGCTGTTTCTCCGGCTGCCCTGCCTAATCCCAAAATTGTTCCGGTTAATATACCCGGTATGGCATTGGGCAAAACAATATGCCTTATAGTCTGCCACTTGCTTGCGCCCAAAGATAAACTTACCTCGCGAAATGTTTGCGGAACGCTTTCCAATGCCTCCCGTGAAGCAGTAATAATTAAAGGAAGGATCATTATACCCAGGGTTAACGAACCGGAAAGTATTGACGCGCCAAATTTAAAAAATATCACAAAAAGCGCCAAACCAAAAAGCCCATAGACGACCGACGGCACGCCTGCCAAATTTATGATTGCTAATTTTATCACCCGGGTAAGCAGATTATCTCTGGAATATTCACTTAAGTATACCGCGGCAAGAAGCCCTATCGGCAAAGCAAAAATAATTGCGCCTGAAACCAAATAAATAGTCCCCACGATTGCAGGAAATATCCCTCCTGCGCGCATCCCCTGCCGGGGTATATCCGAAAGAAACTGCCAATTTATCGCCGGCAGTCCTTTCTGGACGATAATCACAACAATCAAACCGACAGGAATAACGATCAAAAGTGTTGCCAGGAGTAAAAATAAAAATGCGATTTTTTGTGTGCGATATGGATTTCTCATGGTTAGTTTTATTTAAACGGATGCAGACGGATTGTAGCGGATTCACCCTGTTAGATAGCAAACACCTAACAGGGTTCAAACGGATGAATACATCCGTGACATCCGTAGCAATCTGTTTGCATCCGTGAATACATTTTTAAATTATTGCTTTTTATGTAAAAATAAATCTGCGGTTACGTTGATCGCAAAGCTTATAACAAATAAAACTATACCGATAGCAAACAAAGCAAAATAATGTTCGCTCCCCACCACTGCTTCACCCATTTCTGCCGCGATAGTCGCGGTTAAAGTTCTTACCGGAACCAAGATACTGTTAGGAATTACCGCTGCGTTACCGGTAATCATCATAACGGCCATTGTTTCACCTATTACCCTACCGATACCAAGCATTACCGCGGCAAGTATTCCGCTGGATGCTGCCGGAAGCATTACCCGCCATATGGCCTGCCAGTGTGTCGCGCCCAAGGCAAGAGCACCTTCCTTATAATTTTTCGGTACTGAATATAGCGCATCCTCCGCAATCGAAACTATTGTCGGCATAGCCATAAACGCAAGCATTATTGAACCGGATAACGCGGTAAGCCCGGTAGGTAAATGAAAAATTGTTTTTACTAACGGCACCAGCGTTACCATGCCAATAAAACCCAACACAACACTGGGTATGGCCGCAAGCAACTCCACGCCTGCCTTAAGTATTTCTTTTATTTTAGCCGGAGCAATTTCGGCAATGTAAATCGCGCATCCTACTCCGATGGGAATAGAAATTATTGCTGCCCCAACTGTAACCAGTAAAGAACCAAGGATTAGCGGCAGAATCCCAAGTTGAGGCGGTTCTGAAATCGGATACCAGCTTTTGCCGAAAAGAAAATTTAGAGGGCTTTCAATCTTAAATAGCGCTAATCCTTCTTTGAGAAGAAATAAAAAAATAAGAATCACAAAAAAAATAGAAGCTAACCCTGAAATCAAGATCAGCTTCTCAATAATAAATTCTTTAATTTTTCGCATGACAGCTATACCGTAGGGAACGGTCGCGCCCGTTCCCTACTACATCATCCAATCGTTGCCCACGTCAATTATTATTTTATCGGCACAAAATCAGTTTTTAGAACAATATCCTGGCCTTCTTTAGAAAGGCAAAAATCGACAAATTTCTTTGTCAAACCTTCGGGCTCTCCATTAGTATAAAGGAATAAAGGCCTGGATATAGGGTATTTGCCGTTGATTACATTTTCTATCGATGGTGCCTCATACACAGACTTATCATTTTTGGCTATCATTACAGGCTTTTGTTTAACAGAAATATATCCCATCCCATAATAACCTATTGCTGCAGAGTTACCCGCTACTTCATCGGCGATTGCCTGCGAAGAAGAAAGCATCAGAGCGCTTGGAGCAAATTCATCTTTTGCATTTGGATCATTTCTTCTTAACACGTGCTCTTTAAAATAAACATGCGTGCCGGAATTTACCTCGCGTGAAAGAATAACAATTTTCATGTCTTGACCGCCAAGCTCCTTCCAATTAGTAACTTTCCCAGTAAAAATCTGAGCGAGCTGATCAATGGTTAATTTACTGACAGGATTCTTAGGATTAACCACGACCGCTAAACCATCCAAAGCTACTTTTATTTCATAAGGATTTATTCCTTTTTTTTGCGCTAAGGAAATTTCTTTTTCTTTGATATTTCTTGAACTCATCGCGATATCGCAAGTACCGCTAATTAAACTGGAAAGCCCGGTGCCGGAACCGCCGCCGGTAACTGCGACAAATTCAGCAGTATTTTTTTCCATATACTTCTCAGCCCACGCCTGACCTAAGTTAACCATGGTATCTGAACCTTTGATTTGAATAGAATTTTTATCCTTCGCGGCAAATACAGAAGTTGCAAAAAGAAACGCTACCAAAATAAATAATCCTTTTTTTAACATGTTTTCCTCCGGTTTTTATTATAGTATATTTTATCTATATTATATCTATGTAAAGCCAATGTAAAATCTATGTAAAATATCTGCGAATAGCTTAAAACCTAATATTCCAATCAACTTGTAATACCGAAGCTGGCTTAGACTGGGTAGAACCAAAATTTCCTTTAAGCCGCCAACCATAATAACCATCAAGAGCAAGCCAAGCATTTTTACCTAAACCCCAGTCAAACCCAAGCTCGTGCGATCTCATTCCTGTTTTTCCACCATAGCGGTCAGAATCAGGAAGTATGTCTAAAATAGCATCCCTACCAAGCATTGCGTAGTTGTATCGGAATTGCCAATCCGCCCATTTTTCTATTTTTTCAGCACCGAATTTAAAACCAGCCATAAAGCCGGTATTGTTTTTACCCGTAGAGTCAATAGCTACGTTTTGAACATATTCCCCAAAAAGCCCAAGATATGGAATGTCCAACTTTAAAAATTTTAACGGTTCCTTTATCCCAATTTCTGCCGCAGGAATAATATTCCTATAATCGTATAGCAAACCTGTCGAGGCACCGCTGTTGGTTCCGGAAGATCCGCTCAAAACTTTGCCTTTAGTTCCGGTAAAATCATAGAAAGAAAAAGCACCTTTTAGCTGAACTTTATCGTTGAAGTTATAAACAATACCTGGTTGAACTACAAAAAGAGTTGGATCAGCAGACCAATTCTTTTTATTTTCTACCAATAAAACTCCAGCATTCATAAATATTTCCGCATTTGATAGTAATTTTATAGAGCTCAACTTAACAACACCTCCTTCAGGATTAATGTCTGTATCCCAAATAAGATCTCCCGGTTCCCATAAAGGATTTTTAAACTTACCTCCAACAAATGTAGACCAAAGTGTCGGGCTATACTGTAGAAAAGCATAATCTAATGCAATTGAATCTTTGCCAAAGCCTCCGTCACCTCCAAGGGTAATATTAGTAGAGCGGGCAGCGTCGCCGCTATCGTCAGATTTTCCCGTAGCAATACCAACACCAACTAATAATTTGTCGTTAACTTTACTTTCAAGGCCAAGCCGAGCGCGGATTCTAGCCCTATTCTGGTCACCATCTTTATTTGTTGTAGAGTTAGCTAAAAATTTAGCATGATCGTACTGGTATCTTAATCTAAAATCGCCTTTTAGTTTAGTATTCTGAACCCACGCCGGAAACGAAGAATAAGTACCTTTTGCTATTTCTTTTTTCACCTCTTCTTTTGTTTCAGTAACAATTTGCTGTGCTTCCCCCGGAGACAGTATCCCTTTTTCAACAAGCTTCTGAACAAGGATGTCAATCTCTCCTGCAAATGCAACATTTGAAACAAAAAGCAGTGCGATCAAAGAAACAAAAAAAATCCATCTCCTCATGCAAACCTCCTTTCCTGA
>JBAZGZ010000058.1:0-8831 GCA_041652615.1 Candidatus Omnitrophota bacterium
GCTCGTTCTTCGCGTGCCGAAAGATAAATTTGAAGAAACAGTTAATGAGTTACGTAAACTTGGCGAAGTAAAACGCTTTGACATAGAGGGTGTTGATGTTTCGCAGGAATACAATACCTTGGTTACTGAGTTAAATACCATAAAAGTTGTTTACGATAAGATAGAGCAGAAGCTTAAAGAAAAGAAGACTGATATCCAAGGGGCTATGCGCTTAGAATCAGAACTTACTCCTTATGCCAGGCGGATAGAAGCAATACGTAACCAGCTTTCCAAATGCGACAACTTGGTTTCTATGTCAACGATCAAAGTAAACTTAGAAGCAACTTCATGGAAAGTGCTTTTCCGGGAAAATCTTAAAGACGCGCAGCGCAGATTAGCTGAAATTGCGTCAGGCATTGTTAAGGGGTTAATCAGCCTTTTGCCGTTTGTCCTGACATTGATTTGTGTTACGATCATTGTGATAATGCTAATCTCGGTTATTAAGAATGCATTAAAGAAGAAATCCTCATAGTTGAATATTTAGGGAGGGTTTTGCGCCCTCCCTAAAATTCACAATCAAATTGCCATTTGTTCAACTGCCTTGCTTTTTTTCATTGAGCGTCTTATAATAGAAAATATATAATATAGATACTAGTGTGGTTAAGGGGTCTGGAGATATATAAATATTTCTGGAGGTTTTTTGGATGGTCGGGCCGCCATTTTGCAGTGATGCAGGCAGGCGGCTTTTTGTTTGGATGAAAATTTATTGCTGTTTTCCAGAGTAGAAATACGTCAGAAGAAGCTGATTTACGAAATATACTTAGTTCCACAAATTATGTAGAATGGTCTTGGATCGTAAGGAGGCAAATTATATGAAAATAAACGTAAAAGCCTTTGGCCTGGCATGTGGCTTAGTTTGGGGTTTCTGTACGTTTCTGCTTGGCATAATCAATATTTTTGCCTGCTGGGGCGATGCCTGGGTAAAACTTATGTCCAGTATGTATATTGGCTATAATCAAACAATTTTAGGAAGTATTATCGGTGGTCTTTGGGGTTTTGCAGATGCCGGCATAGGCGGTTTAGTAATTGCATGGTTGTATAATAAATTTGCGCAAAAATAAACCCAGTTGTCTGTGAATTTTAATTTGTAAAATACGGTTACGATTTATGAGAGAAGAATAAAATGAAAAGAATACTTTTGTTTGTTTTGCCAATTCTTATCATAATTTCAGCAGCATTTACTATTTTTGGCATTTTTCAGGTTCGTTTCGAAGAAGAAAAGCTAATTGACGATTTGAAACGTAAGGCAAGAGCTGTTGCTGAAAGCATGGATGTTGCGGTAAAACAGGTTCTTTTAACCAGTGACCTTAGAACCGCAAATTATCTTGTTGAGAAATTTGAAGTTCGTGAAAGATTACAAGGCTGTATTATATACAATAAAGAAGGCCAAATAATTGCAATTACCAAAAGATTTGTTGATTGGAAAGATAAAGATAAACCATATATTCAAGATGTCTTAACTAACAAAATTGCGCGTGGTGAATTGGAAACTTTTAAAGACTATACAGTATATAGTTATATTCTTCCCATAACCGATGACGAAGGGCAAGTTTTAGGATTAGTTGAAGTTGTTAATGATACTTCCTATGTATTTAACAGGATAGCTGACCTTTGGAAACGTATAAGCGTTACTTTAATAGCCTTAGTGGTGGCTATTTTATTTATTTCTATTTTTCTGCATCGGCAGATTTTTGTTTTGCCTATAGAGCGTCTTACGGAATGGTTTAGTAGTTTTCAAAGGGGAGATGTTGATTCAAATCATCCCATAAAAGAAAAAGGTGAATTAGGAAAACTTGCCAGTGAAGTAGAACAGCTTGCGTTAAGTTTACGTGTTGCCCGCAGGACAGTATCTGATGAGGCAACAGTACGTCTTCATAAAACAGAAACATGGACAGAAGCGAAGTTGCGGGACTTAATTCACGCAAAATTAGGCGATAACGCTTTTTTTGTAGTGTCTAACAGAGAACCGTATATGCATGCGCTAGATGAAAGTACAGGTGTAATTAAGTGCATTAGGCCGGCAAGCGGTGTGGTAACTGCAATAAATCCTATTTTAACTGCTTGCGGTGGGACCTGGATCGCGCATGGTGGTGGTAACGCAGATAAGCAATTTGTTAATTCAAAGAATAAATTAGGAGTTCCTCCGGAAAATAATCAATATATTTTAAAGCGAGTATGGTTATCCAAAGAGGAAGAACAAGGCTATTACTATGGCTTTTCAAACGAAGGGTTATGGCCACTTTGTCATAATACCCATACCAGGCCAATTTTTAAAGAGACGGATTGGCAAATTTATAAAGAGGTAAATCAGAAATTTGCTGAAAATGTTCTGGAGGAGCTGCCGAAAAAAAACCCATTTGTGTTTATCCAGGATTATCATTTTACGCTGTTGCCGAAAATGATAAAAGATAAGCGTCCGGACGCGATTATTGCATTGTTTTGGCATATTCCCTGGCCGACGCCTGAATCATTCTCGGTTTGTCCTTATCAGCAAGAAATTTTAAGCGGAATGCTCGGTTGTGATTTGATAGGGTTTCACGTGCAGAACCATTGTAATAATTTTCTTGATACAGCTAACAGATTGCTTGAGTCACGCGTAGATACAGAAAAGTTCAGCGTTGTGCGTTTTGATAAAGAAACTTTTATTCGGGCCTTCCCGATAAGTATAGACTATCCCCAAACGAAAAACGTCAAGACAGACCAGGAAGAAATAAATAAACTTAAAAAAGAATTCAAGCTTGAGAATAAAATTGTGGCTCTTGGCGTGGATAGAATAGATTATACAAAAGGTATTGCCGAAAAAATGCTGGCTATCGATAGATTTTTAGAAAAATACCCGCAATATAAGAATAATTTTGTTTTTGTACAAATAGGAGCCCCCAGTCGAACCCACATAAAACGTTACCATGATTTAATTGCCGAGATTGATGAGTTGGTGGATAAAATTAATTGGAAACATAGAGAAGGGGAATGGAGACCAATAGTATACCTTAAGCGGCATTTTGCTCCGGAAGAAATAATACCATATTATAGCCTTGCTGATATTTGTATTGTAAGCTCGCTTCATGATGGCATGAACCTGGTAGCTAAAGAATATATTGCGAGTAAAAATAATTTATCGGGAGTTTTAATTTTAAGCAGCTTTACTGGCGCAGCGCGAGAGCTGACTGATGCTGTCCAGATAAATCCATATTCCATAGAAGAATTTGCGAATAGCTTAAAATCTGCTATTGAAATGCCCATAGAAGAAAAAAAACGGCGTATGGAAAATATGCGTAACATTGTTGCCGAAAACAATGTTTATCGCTGGGCGGGGAGTATTATTACCGAGTTGACTGCCTTGAAGAAAATTTAATTATTTACTGTTAAGAAAGGGGGGAAATGTTAAGCGTGAGTTTATTTCAAAATACATTGCGGCAATATTTATATTTCTTTTTAGCGTTTTTTATTGGTATTGTCATATTGGCTATTTTTAAAGCCATTATCCTTAAGCGGATAAAAGCTTTTACAAAAAAAACCAGTACGGACATTGATGAGTTTGTGGTAGGGCTTTTTGAGAAGATGGCCATACCTTTATTTTATTATTCGGTTTTTTATCTTTCCAGCCGCTACCTTACCGTAAGCCCCGGCCTTGATAAAGCAATAAAAATTTGCGGGATGATCTTTATGACAATTCAGGGTATCCGCTCTTTTATTGCCATTGCGGTTTATATAGTAGAAAAATATTGGGTTAAGCGGGGCAAGCTAAGCACCGGAATCGCTCATAATTTTAAAACTCTGACGATAATTTTTAAAATTTTCCTCTGGGGTTTAGGTATAGTATTTCTTTTAGATAATTTGGGTTTTAAAATTTCCGCGGTACTTGCAGGTTTGGGTATTGGCGGAATAGCTGTGGCTCTTGCCGCTCAGACAATTTTAGGCGATCTTTTTAGTTATTTTGCCATATTCTTTGATAAGCCTTTTGAGGTTGACGATTTTATAGTAATAGGAGATTTTTTGGGAACGATTGAGCATATAGGTATTAAGAGTACGCGCATACGCAGTTTAGGAGGAGAGCAAATAGTTTTTTCTAACAGTGATCTTACCGGTTCGCGCTTACGTAATTATAAGAGGATGGCTAAACGCCGTGTGGTATTTAGGCTAGGAGTTACCTACCAAACTCAATCTAAGCAATTAAAAGAAATACCTACTATTATAAAAAATGTTATTGGAAATATTAACGATACGCTTTTTGACAGAGCGCACTTTTTTTCTTTCGCGGATTCCAGCCTTGTGTTTGAGGTTGTTTATTATGTGTTAAGCCAGGATTATAATAAATATATGGATATACAGCAGGATGTTAATTTCGGGATTAAAGAAGAATTGGAGAAGCTAGGGGTTGAATTTGCTTACCCCACACAAACGCTATATATCAACAAACAAGCGTGAAATATTTTTTTACAATTTGGGATAAATTAAAAAAATCCCTGGACCATAAAACCATATTTTTATTTTTAGATTACGACGGAACATTATCGCCAATTGTTTATAGACCGGAGGCGGCACTTTTTCCCAGGGAAACCAAAAGATTGCTTACGAAGTTATCAAAAATTTCTAATTGTAAAATAGCAATAATAAGCGGCCGGTCATTAAAGGATGTAAAAAATAAAGTAGGGATTAAAAATATTATTTATGTAGGGAATCACGGATTAGAGATAGAAGGCCAAGGGATAAAATTCAAGAAACAGATTAATCCAAAATCATTGGACAGTCTTAGGTTGATAAGGCAGGGGCTTAGTAAAAAACTTTTAGGAATTAAAGGCGCATTTGTAGAAGATAAAGGTTTGACCTTGAGTCTTCACTACCGTTTGGTTGATAAAAAATCCATTCCTGAAGTTAAAGCAATTTTTCGTGATACTTTAAAGAGGCATTCGGCGGATAACAGTATACGAATAAAACCAGGGAAAATGATATTTGAAGTAAGGCCGTCTATAAATTGGAACAAAGGGAAAGCTGTTTTATGGCTCTTAAATAGGCAAAAGCGAACCGGAAGTATATTGCCTCTTTATGTCGGTGACGACATAACTGACGAAGATGCTTTTTGTGCTATAAGAGATAAAGGTGTTACCGTATTTATTGGTTCGCCTAAAAAATCTTATGCACAATATTACCTTAAATCAACTAAAGAAGTGGCCAAATTATTGAAGCAGATTCTGGCTTATTATAATATTCAAAAACAATGAAGGAATTAGTAAAAGCGGAAGAGCCTTTCCGATTTCAAACCCGGCTTCATCTATCGGAGCTTACTGGTTTACGCGCTTCCAATTTAAGTCAGCTTCTCGAGCTTATTAAGAGTGTTTCCGGTTCTTGTATCTATCACCATACCCACAGATTTTTACTGCAGCACCAATATCTTTCTCCTGAGCCGCCGAATGATTTTGCCTATTGGGTAACAGGGGTTTTGGGTGAGGATGAGTTAGGTGAAAAATTAGCAAGTATTGATACTATGCAATATTTAACTATCCATGACTTGCGTGAGGAAATAGTCAGTGTTATCGAGAAGCATCTTGCAAGTAATCATTTATCAAAATTAAAGTTCGCCAGCGAAGGCGAAGAATTCTATTTCATAAAATCAGTGAGTTTTATTTTGCCTACAAATTATTTTGCTTATGATTTAAAAGAATTTGCGGATATTTTGGAAAAAGTAACCTTTGACTCAATATATTTTCATATTTTTGAGGCGCGTTTAAGGTTAGAGCGGTACACAAATGATTTTTCAAACTGGATAGAGACCTCTCTTGGTAACAAAGAATTAGCCCGTAAGATTGCGCGCTTAGATCCTTATACCAGGACTTTAGAGGATTTGCGCAATACTCTTATTGAAATGATTAAAAAAGCAATATAATAAAAAATGATAAAATTACAAGATTACGCTCCTATTGTTGGCCAACAAATCATTGATGACCTTCGATTGCTTGCTGAGAAGTTAAAAGGTAAGGTTATTCAAAATGTCAATTCTACTTCAGTGGGCGGCGGCGTGGCTGAGATCCTTAACCGTATGATTCCGCTTTTACAGGAGTTGGGAGTGGATGCTCGCTGGGATGTTATTAAAGGAGGAGAGCAATTTTTTGAAGTGACTAAAAAGTTTCACAATCTTCTTCATGGGATGCAGGAAAAAATAGACGAGAAAGATTTCGAAATTTTTTTAGAGACCAGCCAAAAAAATATTGAAGAAATGGATATTTACGGTGATGTTGTTTATATCCACGATCCGCAACCTATAGCGTTGATTAAAAACAAAAAAGATAATAAATGGATTTGGCGCTGCCATGTCGATGTGTCAAATCCGCATAAACGCGTATGGGAATTTTTAAGGGATTTTATAGTGCAATATGACGCGGCTGTTTTTTCCGCCCCAAGTTTTTCGCAGAAATTACCGATACGGCAATTTCTTATTTCTCCTTCCATTGATCCGTTAAGCGATAAAAACAGAGAGCTTTCCGAAAGCGAGATAAACAATGTGTTGAATAAATATAACATCATTAATGATAAGCCTATAATTACGCAAATTTCCCGTTTTGACCGCCTGAAAGATCCTATAGGGGTAATTACTGCCTATAAACAAGTAAAAAGATCTATCGATTGCCAATTAATTTTAGCCGGAGGCGGCGCAAAAGACGATCCTGAAGGGGTAAAAGTCTTGGAAGAAGTTAATGAAAAAGCGAAAGAAGACAAAGATATCCATATTTTGTTGTTGCCGCAAAACGATTTGGAAGTTAATGCCTTACAAAGAGCGTCAGACGTTATTATCCAAAAGTCGCTCAAAGAAGGATTTGGCCTGACTGTAGCTGAGGCTCTTTGGAAAGCAAAACCTGTGGTGGCGTCTCATGTAGGAGGAATTCCTTTACAGATAAAACATAAGTATTCAGGATTATTATGCCATTCGGTTGATGGGGCAGCTTTTGCCCTAAAGCAGCTTTTAAATAGCCCGGGATATGCCAAAAAATTAGGCGAGAACGGCAAAGAGCATGTAAGAAATAATTTTTTATTGACGCGCCACCTTAAGGAATATATGCTTTTATTCCTTTCTTTGTATAATCCCGAGGACATCGTCTACCTGTAAAACCTATAAAAATGCGAAGAAGATTAAAAGAGGAAACCATACTGTTTGTCAGTGTCATTAAATGGGTTTTTCTTGCCACCATTATAGGAATAATAGTTGGTTCATCCACTGCGTTATTTCTGAAAATATTAAATTGGAGCATGGGGGCTACCGGAAAATATACTTATTATTTTTTATTACTTCCGGTAGCACTGTTTCTTAGCGCGTTAATAATTAAATATCTGGCGCCGGACGCACAAGGGCATGGAACGGAAAAAGTGATAGAAGCGATTCATAAGCATGCCGGTAAGATAAAAGCTATCGTTGTTCCGGTAAAACTGGTTTCGACAATAATTACAGTAGCATTTGGCGGATCCGTTGGCAAGGAAGGGCCTTGCGCCCAAATCGGCGGCGGTCTTTCATCGGCCTTTGCCGATTTTTTCAGGTTTAGCGACAATGATCGCAAGAAATTGGTAATTTGCGGCATAAGCGCCGGTTTTGCTTCTGTTTTTGGAACCCCAATAGCAGGTTCTATATTCGGAGTAGAAGTTTTATTCATCGGAGCTATTTTGTATGAGGTGTTGTTGCCTTCTTTTATTGCGGGAATTATCAGTTTTCATGTTTCTTCTTTCCTGGGTATAACATATTTCCATCATCCATTAAATTTTATTCCGGTTTTTAGTGATAAATTTTTTATTAAAGTTATATTAGCCGGTATTTTCTTTGGGGCATGTTCCGTATTGCTTGTTGAGGTGCTAAAGCGCATAGAAAAATTATCAAAAAAGTTAACCTGGTGGAGCCCGTTAAAGGGGATTGCCGGAGGGTCGATTCTGGTCGGTATGACCTTTATATTCTCAAAACAATATTTAGGTCTAGGCCTGGATACTATAGAAAACTGTCTGAATGGAATTAAAACGGTCTGGTATTCTTTCATCGTAAAAATTATTTATACAAGCGTTACACTCGGTTTTGGCGGTAGCGGAGGAATCGTAACCCCGATTTTTTTTATCGGGGCCAGCTCGGGAACTTTATTCGCTTCAATCTTTAGGTTAGATGTTGCTACTTTCGCCGCAATAGGATTAGTCAGCGTTCTTGCCGGTGCCGCGAATACTCCGATTGCCGCAAGCATTATGGCTATGGAGTTATTCGGGACAAATATTGCGCCATACGCTACGGTTGCTTGTGTTGTAAGTTTTCTTATCAGTGGCCACAGAAGCGTTTATCCATCGCAAATACTTGCGATTAGAAAATCGTCATCTATTAATGTTGAGGTTGGTAAGGAGATAGAGGATGTGCTTGCTAAAGCCAGTCCTCGTAAAAAAAGCCTTAGCGGCGCAATGCTGAAGATGGCTAGAATATTTCGAAAAGTAAAATAAAGCTGAGAATTGGTTTGATTTTTTTTAAATAATAATTATACTTAATGCACGGGTCTAGAGAACATCCTCTAGAGGGTTTTAGATGGTCGGGCCGCCATCTTGCACATAAATGCAAGGTGGCGGTTTTCTATTTAAAGGAGCGATTGAGGTTTTTTAGTGCGGATTTAGGTTACGAATGTTACGTAGGCCAACAGGCCATCCTGTTGGGTAAGTTACGAAGGTTATAATGAAACAACTTATTTTAGCGTAACCACTGTAACTTTCATAACATCCATAATCTGTGTAACCAAAGATATATGGAGGTGATTAAAATGGTGATAAGCAGGTCTTCTGAT
>JBAZGZ010000059.1:0-8760 GCA_041652615.1 Candidatus Omnitrophota bacterium
CGGCTCAACAGCGATAAAAATCGATTACAGCGCAAAAAAGAGCCAGGGCCAGGGCTGGACAGGTATTTACTGGCAATCATCGCAAAATAACTGGGGGACAAAGGATACAGGCGTTGATTTAACAGGATTTAACAAATTAGTTTTTAAAGCCAAAGGTAAAAACGGCGGCGAAGTTATAACCTTGGTAAAAATAGGTGGAATTAGCAAGACTCCAAGCGGAGAAGCTGTTACTTTCCCTGATTCCGCAAGTATTGAGTATGGCCCGATAAAACTCACAAAGGACTGGCAGGAATATTCTATAAATCTGGTCGACAAAGATTTACACTATATAAACGGTGGTCTCTGTATAATTCTAAACGCCGATCAGGCCGGAGCTGAGGGAGAAACAATCTACCTCGATGACATTCGTTATGTTTATGATGAAACACTGAAGAAAGAAGAAGCAAAAACTAATTTCCCATTTTATGTATATGCTGACGCTGGTTCTCTAGATAATCACTTCATCCCAAGCGGATGGATGCCTGCGACCGCGGCAAAAGATTTAAAATTAGACACAAAGTGGAAAAATTTACCATTTAGCGGCGATGCCTGCATAAGAGTTGAATACAAAAACAATTCAGGAACCCGCTGGGCAGGTATGTATTGGCAGCAGCCGGCAAACAACTGGGGCAGCGTTCCCAACGCAGGCTTTAATTTGCAAGGCGCAACAAAACTGACCTTCTGGGCAAGAGGAGACAAAGGCGGAGAAGTTGTTAATGAATTCAAAGTCGGTGGAATTTCAAGCGGTGAGTACATTGATTCCGACAGTGTTAGCGTAGGACCTGTGCAATTATCTAAGGATTGGACACAGTATACAATAGACTTAAAAGGCAAAGACCTCTCCTATATAATAGGCGGTTTCTGCTGGGCGACAAATATTGACGTTAACGATCCTGAAGGCGTTGTGTTCTACATTGATGAAGTAAAATACGAAAAAGAATAGCAAAACGGATGCAGACGGATTATTACGGATTCAAACGGATGTATTCATCCGTGACATCCGCAACTATCCGTTTGCATCCGCGTCTTTTTAAGAAAAATATGAAAAAAAACACAATCATCTTAGCAATTTGTTTATGCTTTAGCTTTTTTGTGGCTTTTACCGCTTTGGCCAAAGCCTCTAAAATAGATATCAAAACAACCCCGGAAAAAGGGTATTACCTTGCGGTTGATGATAAACCGTTTTTAATAAAAGGCGTAATTTACAACCCCACGCCTACCTGCAAAGGTTACGATTATGAATTTCTGCAGGATGAAAACAAACCCTGGCTTATTGACGGCAAATTAATGCAGGAAGCCGGTATAAATTGTGTAAGGATTTATTCAACCGGCGAGGACTTGAGTAAAGTTAAAGAGTTTATCCATGATATGTATGAAAAATTCGGCATTTACACAATAGTAAGCGATTGGCTTGGCCTCTGGTCTTATCCGGGAGTTAATTACGCCGACAAGCAATTCCAAAAAAATACCAAGGAACGCCTTTTAAAAATAGTTGAGTCCTTAAAAGACGAGAAGGGCCTTTTGATGTGGGTTCTTGGTAATGAAAATAGTTATACTTTCTCCGGCAAAATATGTTTCTGGACATGTCCGGAAGTGGAAAAAGTAAAAGACTTAAGAGAACAGATTCAGAAAAAAGCTGAAATTTACTACATCTTCGTAAATGGATTAGCCCAGGACATAAAAAAAGTGGACAAGAATCACCCGGTGGCTCTCGGAAACGGCGAGCAAAGTTTTCTTGATATCGCCTCTAAGGTTTCCGGCGATATCGATGTGCTTGCGATTATTCTCTATAGAGGTAAAAAATTCGGCAACCTTTTTAACAATATAAAAGACTACTTTGACAAACCGGTTTTTCTCTCCGAGTTCGGCGCGGATTCTTATGATGCCTACATGCAAAAGCCCGCTGAAGACGTTCAAGCAGAATTCATAGCCTCGCAATGGCAAGACATATACGAGCATAGTGTCTTTAGCAAAAACAATGAAGGTAATTGTATCGGCGGATCGTTATTCGAATGGAACGATGAATGGTGGAAACACAACGAAGGATATACTCCTGATTGGTGTATACACAATACTGAAGCCGGCTGGTCAAATGGTTCATATTTCCTTGACATTAAAGCAAAGGATAATGGCCTCAATATGAACGAAGAATGGTTTGGAATTGTCAGCTTGTCCGAGAAAGAAAAAGACGATAAAAGCGTAAATACAAGAATACCAAAAAAATCTTACTACGCGATAAAAGATTTTTTTGCTAAAATTGAGAACAAGCCTCAGGAAGAAAAACAACCTGCTGAACCAAAAATAATTCCTGATGCCCCTGTCGTAAACACTTCAAATCAGTAATAAATTCCTACCCTCTGTAAGTTTCGTTTCGACACAACCATTGTTTTTTTAGCAAAATCGTTTGACATAGCAGCAATTATCATTTAAAATCAACTGAAGCAGCAATTTTTTAAGCCTAAAAGCGAAAAAAAATTGCTAGCTGAAGTTAACCCAGTACTAATTTTCCGCGTATCAATTTATATATATGAAAATTAGTGCTGGGTTTAATTCGCACTATCATTTTTTCTGTGCCGGTAGGGCTTGAAAACTAGAATCTCATTACCCCGCCTCACAGAAGATGTTGCAAAATTCTCTACGATAATTTTGCAACGTTCGGCGGGGTTAATTCACACTATCATTTTTCCTGCGCCATCTTTTAGGCTTGGAAAAATGATGTGTTCATTAAAAGGAGGAATTGGATGAAAAAGATTTTATTATCCTTGGTTTTTTTACTTTGCGCATTGTTTTCTGTTAACGCATATGCCATTGAATCAATTGATATATTAACCGGATATTTTCATGGCTATATGGACAATACAGAAAAGGACTATAACGCGGTGCCGTTGTTGGTCGGAATAAATTATAACCTAAAACCATGGATAGCTAAAATAGGGTTAAATACTCAAGGAAGTTTTAATTTTGTTTTAGAGCCCTTCATTAATACCGTAGTCGAACCGGATTCAAATGTTGAAGTGGGTTCGAATTTTCTTCTTAAATATGGTTTCCCTCTTACCGAAAAGCTTCAACCCTATGTAAAGGCAGGAGTGGGTGCGCTCTATATGAGCCAACACACAAAAGAACAATCCACCCAATATAATTTTCTTCCACAGGGAGGAGCGGGCCTTCAGTATCGCGTAACCAATGATATCGCCATTAATCTTGAATATCGCTATAGGCATCTTTCCAATGCCGCCTTAAAACACCCGAACAGCGGAATTGATGTTAATATGTATCTATGCGGAGTTACAATATTTTTCAATGATACGAAAAGCAAAGATAACTGACGCGAAAGAAATCTACTCGCTCATAAATTCTTGGTCAAAAAAAGGGAAAGTCATTGGCCGTTCCCTCAATTATATTTATGAGAATATACGGGATTTCTGGGTTTATGAAGACAAGAAAAAAATTGTCGGTTCCTGCGCGTTACATACGGTGGGATGGGAAGATTTAGGTGAAGTCAAATCTCTTGTTGTTTTAGAAAAATTTCAACATCATAAAATCGGCACAAAGCTGGTAAGCCTTTGCATTGAAGAAGCAAAAACTCTGGGGATTAAAAATGTATTCGCGCTTACCTTTGTCCCGCGATTCTTTAAAAAATTAGGGTTCAAGCAGATAGAGATGAAAGAACTTCCTCATAAGATCTGGAACGATTGTGTAGACTGCGTCTATTTTCCAGATTGCCAGGAAATAGCTGTAATGCTACGTTTAAAATAATAAACGATAATTATTACTAAGTTGTTTTATTGTGGCGCTTGTATATATTATTAACATTTAAACCATACCCCGCCTTGCGAAAATGTGAAAAAATTCTCTTCGATAATTTTTTGACGCTCGCCGGGGTTAATTCGGCTACCCAGCAGGGTGCCCTGTTGGGCTACGCAACTTTTCTGACGCCTAGAGGCCTTGAAAAGTTGCTGCCTCATTAAGGAGAATAAAGATGTTTCTTGTTGATTATCTATTAACCGAAGAACAAAAAATGTTAAGAGAATTATGCCGTCAGGTTGCGGAAGAAAAAATCCGGCCATTTTCAAGGGAACTTGATGAAAAGGAAGAGTTTCCTTTAGAAATCATAAAAACCCTGGGGCAAGCAGATTTATTCAGGCTCTGCATTCCTGAAAGCTATGGCGGAATGGGCGCTAACCTGACTAATTTATGCATCGCGACTGAAGAAATTTCAAGAGTTGACGGCGGTATCGCGACCGCATACGCTGCGTCATTCTTAGGAATGTTTCCAATCCTTTTGTTCGGTACAGAAGAACAAAAAAAGAAATATCTTCCTGATATTGCAAGCGGCAAGAAGCTAACCGCTTTCGCGTTAACAGAACCTGAAGCCGGCTCTGACGCGTCCAACGTAAAAACTGTCGCCAAGAAAGAAGGAGATCATTACATACTAAATGGGATTAAACATTTCATTACCAACGGGGGAGACGCTGAAATTTATACGGTTATCGCTGTTACGGATAAAACCAGGGGCGCAAGAGGTGTCTCCGCGTTTATAGTTGACAAAGGCACTCCCGGCTTTACCTTTGGAAAGAAAGAAGAAAAAATGGGTATACGCGCTTCATCAACCAGGGAACTTATTTTTACGGATGTAAAAGTTAGCAAAGAAAATCTTTTGGGACAAAGAGAAGGCATAGGTTTCATCGCAACAATGAAAACCTTCGACAATTCACGGCCAGGTGTAGCGGCACAAGCTGTAGGCATCGCTCAAGGCGCGCTTGAACTTGCAATAGATTACGCTCACAAACGCATCCAGTTTGGTAAACCGATAAGCTCCTTCCAGGGTATACAATGGATGCTTGCAGATATGGGCACAAAAGTTGAAGCTGCGCGAAGCTTAGTATATAGCACAGCGTCTATGGTTGACAGGGGTATAAAAGATGTGGGTCCGGCTTCAGCTGCTGCGAAATTATTCGCTTCAGAGGTTGCTATGGAAGTAACCACAAACGCAGTCCAGATATTTGGCGGTTACGGTTATATGCGTGACTATCCGGTTGAAAAATTTATGCGCGACGCGAAAATTACCCAAATCTACGAAGGTACTAACCAAATACAAAAAAATATCATCGCACTTGCGCTGATTAAGAAATATAGCAAATAAATCTGCATTATTAGCGGATAGCGTAGAGCGTTTAGCGTATAGTTTTACTAACCGCTATACGCTATCCGCTAAACGCTACTCCTGACTTATATTGACATTTCTTCCTTTTGCGCCGATAATACCATATTTATGAACCCAGCCCTTCCTAATTGCTGGAAAGGTTGGGATAAAAATAAATGAATTGATAGGTAATTAATAATATCCTAAGAGGAGGAAGGGCGGGGTGAAGAATGTTTATCTTGTAGGATTTATGGGAACAGGTAAGACAACGGTAGGCAAGATTCTTGCCAAAACTCTAAAAAAAGAATTTTTGGAAATGGATGAAACCATTGAAAAAGAAAATAGCAAAAAAATAACCGAAATTTTCAAAATGCATGGCGAACCGTATTTTAGAGGGCTTGAAAAAAAACTTTTACGCAAAATATCCAAAAAAAAGAACCTTATCGTAAGCTGTGGCGGAGGCCTGATTTGTGATACAGGAAATTTGGAAACTCTTAAAAAATCAGGCACAATTTTTAACCTAACCGCTTCCAAGGAAAGCATTTACGAACGCACGAAAAAATACAAAAACCGCCCGTTGCTAAACGTGGTGAATCCTATGAAACGAATTGAGAAACTTATGAATTTACGTATGTGCTATTATAGCAAAGCTCATTACACTATTGATACCAATGGAGCAGAGCCCGAGGCTGTTGCAGAAAAAATTATAAGTATATTAGATGGCAAAAAATAGTATAATTTTTTTAAATCTGGTAAAAACGCTTACTCCAAAAAAAATCAACAGCATTCTCCGGGTTCTCAACGATAACGACGATATTTTAAGTTTTTCAGAAAAAAAATTACTTGAAATCCCTTTATTAACAAAAAAAGACATAGATGAAATTATAAGAATCAAAACCAATGACATTCTTGATAAGGAATTGAAGCTGATAGCATCTGAAAATATATCAGTTATTGACATTTTTGACAAAGATTACCCGAAATTGTTAAAAGAAATAAGCAATCCACCGATTGTTCTTTATATAAAAGGAAATGTCGCGTCTTTAAATGACTTTATTTTTTCCATTGTCGGAACACGTATCCCAAGTATTTACGGGCTTAACATGTCTGAAAATTTTGCCTCAAGGCTTGCGTCTTTAGGCGTTACTATCATCTCCGGCCTTGCGCGGGGAATTGATACCGCAGCGCACAAAGGCGCCTTAAAAACAGGCAAAACCATAGCTGTGCTGGGCAGTGGGATCTTAAATGTTTACCCGAAAGAAAATAAGCGTTTAAGCGACCTGATTTCGGAGAATGGTGCGCTGATTTCAGAATTCCCATTATTGGAGCCGCCATTAAAAGAAAACTTCCCCCGCAGAAACAGGATAGTCAGCGGCCTGGCGGCCGGCGTACTTGTAATCGAAGCTGCTGAGCGAAGCGGGGCATTAATTACTGCTCATTGCGCTCTTGAACAAAACAGGGAGGTATTTGCCTTGCCCGGAAAAATAGATTCTCCGTTAAGCAAAGGTACACATATTCTCATTAAGGAAGGCGCTAAATTGGTAGATTCGATCGCGGATATACTTGAAGAATTAAACATAAAATTTGAAAGTGCAAAAGAAGAGAAAAATACAATAAAACTTAATGATGAAGAAAAAACCGTTCTGGAAATGATAAAAGCCAGCGGCGTGTATCTTGAAGAAATCATCCTGAAAAGCAATCTTGAGCAACCAGTTATCAATAAAGTAATACTTAACCTTCAATTGAACGGAGTAATTAAAGAAATCAGGCCTTCGTGTTTTGTCAGGTGCTAATATGAGTAAATATTTAGTCATAGTAGAATCGCCCACAAAAGCAAAAACAATCCACGCAATTCTGGGCGATGATTACGAAGTAACATCATCCATGGGCCACGTCATGGATTTGCCTTCCAGCCATCTATCCGTAGATGTAGATAACAATTTTCTTCCTAACTACAAAGTAATACCCGGTAAAGAAAAAATAATAAAGCAACTCAAAAAAAGCGCAAAATCAAAAGAAATAGTGTTTATCGCAACCGACCCTGACCGGGAAGGCGAGGCAATCGGTTGGAACCTGAAAGAAAAACTGGCAGAAGATGCGGACAATTTTAAAAGGGTGGTGTTTCATGAAATTACCGGTGAAGCACTAAAAGAAGCTTTTGCTAACCCTACAGATTTCGATATAAACAAAATAAATTCCCAGACAGCGCGCAGAGTTCTGGATAGAATCGTAGGCTATTTTCTTTCACCGCTTCTCTGGAAAAAAATAGTAAGAGGGCTTTCTGCGGGAAGAGTCCAATCTATCGCGTTAAAGTTTATCGTTGATAGAGAAAAGGAAATAAACAGTTTTATTTCCAAAAAAACTTACAGCATAGAAGCAAAGTTCAAATCAGGCGATGCCACATTTGACGCAAAACTTGAGAAATATAACGGTAAAAAAGCAATATTTGAAACTCATGAAGAAGCAAGCAGGGCCAGCGAGGAAATTAAAAAACAAAACTTCTTAGTAAAACAAATTATAAAAAAAGAGTCGAAACGCAACCCGCCGTCTCCTTTTATTACATCTCTGCTTCAGCAGGACGCGTTTAACAAACTGCGCTTTTCTTCGCAACGAACAATGATGGTAGCCCAAAAGCTATACGAAGGAATCCAGATTAAAGAAACCATGGTCGGCCTTATTACCTATATGCGTACCGATTCATTTGCGGTAAGTGAACGCGCCAAAGAAGAATCAAAAGAATTTATCGAACAAAAATTCGGAAAAGATTATCTTTCGGAAAAAGAATACAAACACAAGATGAAAAAAGGCGCGCAACTTGCGCATGAAGCAATACGGCCATCGAGCATACACAGAGAACCCGCAAGCATGGCAGCGTTCCTGTCCGAAGATGAAGCAAGGCTTTACGACTTAATATGGAGGAGATTTGCCGCTTCACGCATGAGAGAAGCAACTTTTGAAAATACAAAAACCATAATTGCTTCAGGCCATACAGAATTTAGCGCGGAAGCAAAACGGATGATTTTTGATGGATACCTGAAAGCATATGGCAGAGAAGACGAGGATATTGTTTTGCCTCCTCTTGCGCTAAACCAGGAACTGGCTCTTATAGATTGTGAAGTCATAGAGCATACCACAAAACCTCCTGCGCGCTTTAACGACGCTTCTTTGGTGAAAATTCTCGAAGAAAAAGGCATAGGCAGGCCATCAACATACGCCCCTATCGTATATACGCTCGTAAGAAGAAATTATATTCGAAGAGAGAGGGGGTATTTTATGCCCACAGCCCTGGGCATAAAGGTAAGCGAAATGCTGGGCAAGTATTTCGGCGAAATTATAAACGAAGACTTCACCGCCCTTATGGAAGAAAAACTGGATGAAGTTGAAGAAGGAAAAATAGAATGGCACAGTATTCTTAAGGATTTTTTTCCGTCATTTAAAGAAAAAATTGATACTGCCACCAGCCTGATCACAAAAGAAGTTGAGTTTGCGGGAAAAAATTGCCCAAAATGCCAAAGCCCGCTTGTTGTAAAATGGTCACGAAAAGGCCGTTTTTTAAGTTGCTCGACATTCCCTCAATG